>CAYRWC010000180.1:0-6024 GCA_964427795.1 uncultured Oscillospiraceae bacterium
TTCGGCAGCTATATGTTATGGGAAGAAGTGGAAAGAGAACTCGTCGGCAAGCCGGTATATTTTGACACGGCATACAGCTATGGCACGATTCCTTTGCCGCTGGCAAACCGGATCGTCCGGAATCACGGCGTTGAACACATTCTATTCGGCAGCGACACGCCCTGGAGCAATCCCGGGCAGGAAATTACGTTCATCAACCATCTGACCCTGACCGCCGCGGAAAAAAACGCCGTTATGGATCGTAATGCCCGCCGGCTGCTCGGTTTGCCGGAAATGCCGGTTATTCGTCCGGGTCAAAGCTGAAGCTGTTATGACTCTTTAGCTTCTCCGTCCGGTGATGCCGGTCCGGCACTTTTGGATTCCGATGTTTTTTTATGCGTCATGGCAAATTCATTAACGTCGATCACGCTGCCGTTATCCAGCGTTATCTTGATCGTATACTCGGTAATCAACGCTGCCCCGACACCGATGATCGCCGCGACCGGAGCCAAGACAAAGCCTATCGTTCCCACTGCCAGCGATACGCTGAGGACCGTTTTGCCGTCTTTCTCAATATCCAGCCGGCTGGCGTTGCTTCTCTTCCAGATTTCCTTAATGGCGTCGATAATGTCGTTTGCCTGCGGCGCCCGTCGTTCGGAATCGGCATGTTCTTTCGCGTTTTCTCCGGTTTTGTTTTCTTGATCAGCCATATGATTCATCCTCCCGTATATACTGTCAGCATACCACAGAAACGACAGTCTGTGATATAATAAAATAGTTTTATTAAAGCGCAGGCAAATATCGGCCGGCAACAGGTCACGATCTGAATATAACGGCGGTGCGTCATTGATGAGTTATGGAAACCGATTGTTCTACCATCGAAGCTTATACGATTTAGCAGGAACCGATGAGCTTTTTGTAAAAGCCATGGCTGAAAATATTCGGCATCACCAGGTAAAATGCCCCGAATATGCTCAATTGATCGCCCGGCAGGGATTTTCGCCGGATCATTTGCAAACGATCGGGGATTTGCCGCATATTCCCCCGATACCTACCTTATTTTTAAAACGGCACACGCTCTATTCGGCGCCGCCCGATCATTTGATATTAAAATCAACAACTTCAGGCACCAGCGGAAGAATCAGCCGGATGGGGCTTGATTGGCCTTCGGCTTGGCGAGGTTTGGGCATGGTTCTCGGAACTTTTTTCACGCACCGGCTGGTTTCGCCTTGTCCGGCCAATTATATCGTCCTGGGTTACCAGCCGGCCAAACGGAACCAGATCGGCGCCGCTAAAACCGCCTATGCTACAACGTTTGCCGCTCCGCCTGTTCATCGCGAATATGCGTTGAAAGATACCGGAGCGGAATATGTTCTTAATCTTGACGGCTTGAAAAGAGCGTTGACTGCTTATGAGAAATGCGGCCTGCCGGTGCGTTTTATGGGATTTCCATCCTATTTCATGTTTCTGATCCGGGAATTGCAGGATTCGGCTGTCAGGCTGAAGCTGCATCCCCGGTCCATGGTTATTCTCGCTGGAGGCTGGAAACAATTTTTTACCGAACAAGTCGACAAACCAACCTTGTACGCTATGTCAAAAGACGTTCTGGGAATCGGCGGCGACCGCATCCGGGAATTTTTCGGCGCCGTGGAGCACCCGATCGCTTATTTCGACTGCCCGAACCATCATTTTCATGTGCCGGTTTATTCCCGGGTCATCATCAGAGACACCCATTTTCAGCCGGTCGGCTATGACCAGCCGGGTATCTTGAATCTTCTGACACCTATGATGACCAGCATGCCCTTCAGCAGCGTCATGACTGATGATCTGGCCGTGATGCATGACGGCCGCTCCTGCGGCTGCGGCATACAATCGCCTTATTTCGAAATTCTCGGCCGCGTCGGGCTGGCAGATCTGAAAACCTGCGCCGCCGGCGCGGCTGAGCTATTAAGTGTCAAACAGAAAGGCGGCGGCTGATGAATCTGGTAAACGGGCAGATTTTAGATACAAAGGCATGCGATCAGGTCCTGGATACTTTGGAACAACGCGTGCTGAAGACGCTGCAAAAGAAGCCGCTGGATCCGGAAATCGTTATTTCCGCGTGCGGCCGGCTTGTCGGGAATTTAAATGAAGCCGTTTATTTGCAGGCTATGAGCGCTTTGGGTATCGATATGGCGCTTGGCCGGCGTTATATGGACGAAGCCCGTTTTTTATTTAGTGAAGAGGGACTTCGCGTACGGTTGAAAACGGAACTTGGCGAGCATTACGGCCATAAAGTTATTTATACACCGCCGCATCAATCTTATGCCGTGTCGGAACAGATCATGCCGCTGGGCGTGCTGTTACATGTAGCTGCGGGCAACGCCGGCGGCCTCCCCGCTTTCAGTGTTCTGGAAGGCCTGCTTGCCGGAAATGTCAATATCCTCAAGCTGCCGGCCGCAGAAGGCGGCGTGTCGGTCAGGCTGCTGCGCGATTTAATTGAAATCGAGCCGGAGCTGGCCGAGTATATTTATGTTTTTGATTATTCGTCACGCGATATCGTCCAGCTGACAAAACTGATCGCCGCGGCCGACGCCGTCGTTGTGTGGGGCGGAGCTGAAGCGGTATCGGCGCTGCGCCGGATGGTCCCGCCCAATACCAGGCTGATCGAATGGGGACATAAGGTCAGCTTCGCCTACGTCACGACACACGGTTTATCGGAAGAGAATCTGTCCGGGCTGGCCGCTCATATAGTCGAAACCGGGCAGCTCTTATGCAGCTCCTGTCAGGGCATCTTCGTCGATACCGATGATCCGTCTGTTCTGGACGATTTTTGCCGGCGGTTTCTGCCGGTTTTGGACGCGGCTGTTCAGACGCAGGCAAAAATATCGGATATCGGTGTTGAAACGCAAGTCGCGCTGCAGCTTTATTGCGAAGAACTCGAATCGCCGTATCATGACAGCAAAGTCTATCGTGGTAAAGCTTGCAGCTTGATCGTTTATCCCGACAGCCAATTGAATCCGGCGATCCAGTTTGGCAATGCCTGGGTGAAAGCCCTGCCGAAAGGGAAATTGCTGCCGGCCTTGCGTCCTTATAAGAATTACCTGCAAACCGCGGGATTGCTTTGCGGCGAAGGCGAGCGCGCCGAATTGACGCAGTTGCTATGGCAAACCGGTGTCGTCCGTGTTTGCCGGGGAGATCGGATGTCGTCTGCCTACAGTTGCGCGCCACATGACGGCGAATACCCCTTGCGGCGCTATACCCGGATTGTCGGCGCCGACTGAACGGAAGCAATCCTCTAGACTTGTAGACGGCATGCCGCGTCAGGACTGGATTTTCATTTGTTTCCAAAAAATCAGACTTAAAGCTTTTGTCACGGCGGTGCCGATAATCATACAGCCAACGGCTTCGATGAGCGCGTTCACCGTGATCAGCACGCTTAATATAGCCAGCAGGTTATCGCCAAATCCTTGAAGATACGCCGATTGCCCGAAGAACAGGATCAGCGCTCCGACAAATAAGCCCGTATTGATAACCGCGCCGCTGAGCGAAGCCAGCGCCAGCGACCAGGTCATTTTTTTATTGAATTTGAATAATGCACGGAAAATCAGCCCGGCCAGCCAGCCTGTCAGGATCCGGGGAATCATGCATATGAGAAAGGTATACAGCGGGTTGATCCCCATCAGCGCCGTGCCGAAGGCGTCCATGCCAAAACACTGAATAAAGCTGGTGACGCCAAATACGCCGCCCAGAACGGCGCCGCAGGACGGACCGATCAGAATGGCGCCGACAACAACGGGAACAGTAAGAAAAGTAATGGATATCGTGCCGTATTTCAGATAACCAAGCGGCGTAAAGGCCATAAGAATGAGGATTGCTGCCAGTATGGCCGTCTGTACCATCCACAGCGTTTTGGTGCGAGTCTGAGTATTCATGATTGGCTCCTTTGCTGTCGCCTTGCCCGGGCAAGTGCAACGCTTTGGTTTATTTATAAAAGCGTTTCCGCTTTTACATCATGTTTATGCCGATCATTTAAACTATAAATCCTTTTCAGCCCAAGCAGAGTCAGATTGGGTTCATATTGAATTTTATGTTTGCATCGGCAGTATGGTATGATTCTGTCGGCGATCTCTCCTGTCGCGATCACTGTTAGTTCTTTAGTATTCCACTCTTCTGCCAAACGGTCAAGTATGCCGTCAATCATCGCCGCGTTGCCATAAACGATGCCGCTGACCATGGATTCGGCAGTATTTTTCCCCAGCAGATGTTTCGGACTGTCCAGCGCGATATTGGGCAATTCCGCCGCGTGGGCAGACAGATCTTTCAGGGACGACCGAACGCCCGGGCAAATCATCACGCCGCACAGCTCGCCGCTTTCGTTAATGCCGGTCACGGTCGTCGCCGTACTGAAATCCAGAAGGACCAGAGGGCTTTTCACAAACGACAACGCCGCCACCGCGTTCGCTACGATATCTGCGCCGACCTGCGTGGGGAAGTCGGTTTTGATATTCAAGCCGGTTTTAACACCGGGGCCGACAAACAAGGGCTTCACGCGCAGCAGCTTCTCGATGGCCTGACCAATGGTTTCGTTGAGCGGACGGACGACGGAAGATACAATGGCGCCGCTAACCAATGACAACGCCACATGATTCATGGAAAAAACGTTGTCGATCAAGATAGCGTATTCATCTGAACTTCTCTCATAAGATGCGGCTATTTGCGCGATGAAAATCACTGCATCTCCATCAAACACGCCCAATGACAGATACGTGTTTTCAATATTGCAAGTCAATAACATGCGGACCATCCTTTCCTCCGATGCCTGCAGACAGCAGCGTATATGGCCATGCTTCTCTATTTTAACATGCCCGGCCGGACATCGGATATACTGGAGGCAGAGTTGTGTACCTAAAAAAACAGTATCGGCGAATTTACTTCGCCAATACTGTTCCGGCTGGATTTGTCCGGCGGCCGAGCGGTCTTCTCTTGCATGGAACGCGCTATATCTCTTTCGCCTTCGCCGGCGGTTCTTTCAGCTCTTCGGCCGGTTGGGAAGTTTGCTCAATGGTTTTCATGATCGTTTCCTTAATGGCGGCCACCCGCGCGTCTTCTTTGCTGCCCGGACTAAATTTGACACCCAGTTTTTCACTGATCAGAAGTCCCAGGAGCATTTCAAACGCGTTAACCGAGCTGCCTTGCTCTTGACCTGAACCCATGTTGACAACCGTCTTGGGAACGATATCGATTTTAGATTTTTCAATGGCTGCCGTAAATTTACTCATAACATCCTGAACGACTTGATATTGAGGGCCGCCATATGCCTTGACCTGCTCGTCGATGGCGATTGCTTTGCCGATGCCGACTCTGGCCTCGCGTTCAGCCTCCGCTTCAGCTATAGCTTTAATTTTAGCAGCTTCCTGCAGGGAGCGCTGATAATCCGCTTTACCCTGGTTGCTCTGAATCTGAATGTTGATATCCGATTCGGTCAGGAATCTTTGCTGCAGAGCTTTGGACTCGGCTTCCCGCAGTTCCTTTTCTTTACCGGCGGCTCTTTCCTGCTGTGAATAAGTCTCAATTTTCTCGATCGCAATCTGGCGGTCGCGAAGCTGGGTTAAGATCACTTCAATCTTATTATCGTTGACCGAGGCGGACGGCGTGCCGATCAATACTTCTTCCAGTTCCAGGTTGTAGTGTTCGAATTTCGCTTTCATTTCATTGGAAGATGTATTCTGGATTTCGTTTCTTTCCTGAATCAACTGAATGAGCGTCTTGGTCTGGCCGATGTTCTTAAAATAGGCTGAAACCATCGGATCCAGGGTTTGATTAACCAACATCTTGACGTCGCCGAATCGTTGGATAACCAACGGCGCTTTCTTGTAGTCGATATGCATGACGACCGACAGAGGCAGCGACGGTTCGAAAGCATCTTTGGTAATCAGACTGACTTCTTTCAAGTCCTCGTCAAATTTATGGGATCCCATCTGATTGCTGATCCATTTCAGGATAATGTTGGTCGTCGGGACTCTGATAATATGGCCGGCATAGGTATTAAAAGCATATTTTCCG
>CAYRWC010000181.1:0-5997 GCA_964427795.1 uncultured Oscillospiraceae bacterium
TTTTAACGATTTGATTCGAGCGGTGCATTTTATCAATAGTTAGTTCCTTTGCCAAAAGAGATTTACAGTGGATTTCCTCGAGAAGAAGATGAAAAACAACGAAGGTGAGGTGCCCCAATATTATGTAGAAAACAGCCATGCCGCCATTATTGACCCAATCGAATGGGATATGGTGCAGGCTGAAATTGCCAGACGCAAGAACCTCGGCAGAGCATACAGCGGTAACAGCGTGTTTTCATCAAGGCTGGTTTGCGGCGACTGTGGTAGCTTCTTCGGGCAAAAGGTCTGGCATTCCACAGATGCCTACCGCAAGGTAATATGGCGGTGCAACAGCAAGTTCAAGGGTAAAAAGAAATGTACAACGCCTCATATTAGCATCGAGACGATACAAGAAAAATTCCTGTTTGCTTACAATAAACTGATGGAAAATCGTGATGGATTAATCGCTGACTGTGAGTTGATGCGTCAGACAGTATCCGACTGCACGGGTATCGATGCTGAAATCACAAAACTAACTGAAGAAATCAGCTTTGTTGCAGAGCTGGTTAATTCTTGTATTCGGGAGAATGCATCCTCTGCACAGTCGCAGAGTGATTACGATAAAAAGTATAACGGATAGTAAATATTCAATAACTCTTTCCTGCGGCAAGCTAACTACCGGAGTAACAGTAAAGGAATGGACCGCCGTTTTAATGCTTTCAGGCTCTTACTCTACTGCTGCAGCTCAGTATATGCAGACCATTTTCCGTGTCCAGTCCGCAGGAAGTATTGACGGAAGGCAGAAAACAGACTGCTATGTATTTGATTTTGCTCCAGACAGAACACTCAAAGTGCTGAGCGAAACTGTTCATCTTTCACGCAAGCCCGGAAAGAATCAGAAAAAACATCGTGAGGTCATGACTGAATTCCTGAACTACTGCCCAGTCATTTCTATCTCGGGCTCCAAGACCAAGAAGTACAGCGTTGAGTCTATGATGGAGCAGATTAAGCAGATTTATGCTGAGAGAGCTGTCAACAGTGGTTTTGAGGATGAATCAATTTATAATGATGAGCTGCTTAAGCTTGATGATATTGACGCTTCCAAGTTCAACGAACTGCGTGACATTATAGGCTCCTCAAAAGCAGCCAAGAAGAAGAGCGAGGTTGTTGTTAACGGTCAGGGCCTAACTGATGAACAGATTGAGCACGTTGATGACCCGGATACTTATGAAGTAACAGAAAAGTACTTTCCAAAATTGAAGCAATATGTTCCGATTGTAGAAAGAGTTCATGGCGGTCATCACCCGGAGTTCCATGAAGTTCGAAAACTCTTCGATACAATCTATACGATAACAAAGGAGGCAGTAGCGGAAAAACCTGAATTAAGTAGCGAATTTGCCAAATTACGGGAAATTACCAGTCATTACACGATCCCAGATGACGTATGTGAAAGTTATGAAGCTGTATATAAAATGTTAGCCGAGGTGGATCAAGCTTATCATACTTGAAGGAATAACAAGAAAGGAGGTGACAAAATTGTTTAGGTTTGTATTGAGCAAAAAAAATCTTATCGCTATGATCAACGCTATTTTGATTATCATTGGATTCACCAGCGAACTTGGTTTCAAAAATGAAATCGCGGCTGTGTGGTCGCTGGCTATCGCCTCGGTTTTAGGTGTTGCGCCTATTGCTATCCAAGCTTATCAAGCCTTGAGGGTTAAAGTTGTCAGCATCGATTTATTAGTTACTATCGCGGTAGTCGGAGCGTTCTTCATTAAGAACTTTGAAGAGTCGGCAATTGTCACCTTCTTGTTCTTGTTCGGCGCTTATCTGGAACAGCGGACACTGAAAAAGACACGTTCAGCCATTAAAGAACTAACAGAAATGGCACCGGAAAGTGCCCTAAAACAAATGAGAAATGGTGAGTTTGAAGAAGTAGAAGTCGATGAAGTTGATGCCGGCGATATATTACTGGTAAAAACCGGCGCGAAAGTCCCTGTAGATGGAACCGTTTTGTCAGGAGAAGGCCACATTAATGAAGCAAGTATCACCGGCGAGTCTGTTCCGGTTGGCAAAGCGAAAGGCTCGGGCGTATATGCTGGAACGATTCTGGAAAATGGCACGCTTCAAATTGTTGCCGATCGTGTCGGTGAGGATACGACTTTTGGCAGAATTATCGAACTGGTCGAAGAAGCGCAGGATTCGAAATCTGAAGCTGAACGCTTCATTGATAGATTTTCCAAATATTACACTCCGGCGGTTCTGGTGATTGCCATAATCGTATGGCTATTCTCACGGGATATTGAACTGGCTATTACAATATTGGTATTGGGATGCCCCGGCGCGCTGGTTATTGGCGTACCTGTTTCAAATGTAGCGGGCATTGGCAACGGAGCACGCCATGGTGTGCTTTTGAAGGGCAGTGAAGTGATCGGCGATTTCAGCAGGATTGATACGATCGTATTTGATAAAACCGGCACCTTGACTGTCGGCAATCCAAAAGTGGCAGACAAAGAAATTTATGCAGACAACGTTGAAGAGGTGTTAGCCTACCTTGCAAGTGTAGAAAATGAATCAGACCATCCCTTAGCCAACGCGATTGTAGAGTATATCGGAAAGACAAAATTGTACCCGGTAGAAAAGACAGATGCCGTAAAAGGCGCCGGAATAATCGCTTACGTCGCTGGGCACAGGGTTGCGGTCGGCAATGTTGCCCTCATGGAGCAAGAGAAAGTTCACATAACTGAAAAGGCTCACGCAGATGTGATCCAATTCGAAAAGAACGGAAACTCACTTGTCTTAACATCTATTAACGGTGAACTAAAAGTACTGATGGGTATCCGCGACCAGATTCGGCCAGGTGTTAAAGAAAATCTGCAGAAATTAAAGAGAATAGGTGTGAAAAATCTAGTCGTTCTTTCTGGAGACAATCAGGGAACCGTTGATCTGGTGGCGCAGGAACTGGGACTGACAGAAGCTCACGGACATATGCTGCCAGGTGATAAATCAGAATATATAAAAGATTTAAAGACCAAGGAGCATATTGTCGCATTCGTCGGAGATGGCGTTAATGATAGCCCTTCGCTGGCACTGGCACAGATCGGAATTGCTATGGGCAGCGGCACCGATGTCGCAATAGAAACATCGAATGTTGTCCTGATGAATTCTGATTTCAGCCGCTTACCACATGCATTGGGTTTAGCAAAAGCAACAGCAAAAAATATGCGCCAAAATATTATAATCGCAGTCGGCGTTGTGCTGATTCTTCTCGCAAGCGTATTTTTCAGCGAATGGATGAATATGTCGATCGGCATGTTTGTACACGAAGCAAGCATATTGGTCGTCATTCTAAACGGAATGCGGCTTCTTCGTTTTAAATTAAGATTTTGAATAGGAGAAATGAAAATGCAAAAAGCAACGATTCAATTAGAAACATTGATTTGCCCTTCGTGTGTCCAAAAGATTGAAAAAGCAACAAAATCATTGAGCGGTGTGGAAAAAGAAAGTGTGAAGGTTTCTTTTAGCTCGAGCAAGGTTAAATTTGACTTTGATGAAGAAAAGATATCAGTTAAGGACGTCGAAATGGCTATTGCCGCTCTTGGATACGAAATTATTAAATCTCAAGTCAAAGCCGGATAAGTACAGACGCAGATATAGAGTGTGACCGCGGAACCCTGCGGCGTTTGACAGCCGCAGAGGCCGCCGTCGATGGAATCGTGTTCGAACAACCGCTCGCGGTCATAGTAGGGTGACAGGTATTTATCCTCCCAGAAATCGTGTGCGGGGAAGGATGTGAAAGCACCGGAGGAGGTGTTCGATACGACGATCTCCACGACGTTCACGCCCGGAACCAGACAACCCGCGTCGAACATTACCCGGTTGCCGAATCCGCCGGGATTTGGCTGGCGCAGTCCGGCGATACCGACCTTTTTCGCGTTGACCCATACTTCAGCGGAGTAGTGAACCTCGCTGAGGTCGAGCATTGCCGTCCCGGAAGGCGGTGCGTTAAGCGTCAGGGTCGTACGGTAGCGTACACTGCCTGAGAAGTTCTCGTCATAAGGCCATCTCCCGAGGGGGCATCTCACCGCTGGTTCGGTGATCGCATGGGTATGCATTCCTTCCTCGTCGATCGTCAGCTCCGATATCCGGGCGGCGGTGAAGTCGGTCAGCGGGTATGCGATCGTGGGGTGAGGTTCTTCCGCAGGCTCACATGGTGGGTTCCCGCACAAGTACACCGCCATCTCGCCCGATGCCAGCACGACCGGCAGCGTGGTTTTTCCGTCCGAGACATCCGCGTCAACTTTGTAGATGCCTGCGTCCTCGCAGTTCAGGCGGCACACCGGACGCGTGTCGTGCAATGTCACAGTCGTCGTGAGATCGCTCAGGCTTTCGTTATATAGGAAGTACAGCGTACCGTCATGAAGCGTACGGGTCATGACGCGCAGGCGGGAGAAGCCGTCCGCACAGGAGATAGACGGTGTCGGGGGCGGAAGTTTGCGTATCCTTTTGTCTGCATCCGAGGGCAGCCACACATCCATAGGGACGATCGCGTGGGCGTACACAGCGTCGCCAAGGCGCAGCTTCCCGCCGCGCAGCTCTCCGGCGAGGATGCCTTTATAGTCGATCACATCAAAGTCGATGCCCTGGCGTTCGAGCCACTTCCCGGCGGACTCGAAGTTGCGGATGGCGCACTCGGCACGCTTCCCGCGCGCGTGGATGTCATGTACCGGTTGTACGAGCACGGTGTCCGCCGCGCGCCGTCCGACGGTGGTCAGGTATTCAAGCCGACGAGGACCATGTGGCCATGCAAGACGGGCGGCAGGACACGATTGTGAAGCTGGTGGTGATCCATGAACCGGCGTTGCAAGTCAGCAAGAAGCGCTGGATGCTGCCGCAGCGGCACTTGATGAGCAGCTATGGCGAGCCGGTGGAGGATTTCTGGCTGCGGGTAGCTGATGAGATCGACCGCCGCTACGGAGATCGGGACGACCTGACCATCTACATCCATGGCGATGGCGCGAGCTGGATTCGCAGCGGGACGAAATGGCTCAAGAACAGTCACTTTGTCCTGGACAAGTTCCATGTCCGGCAGTTGGTGACGCGGGTGGCTGGGGGCAATGAGGGTTATGCGCAGTACATTTGGGATTGCTTCAGCTCGGATGAACGGGCGAAAATCAACACCTTGACCCATGCCTGTATCGATAGCGAAATCTGTGCTGAGCGCACGGGGCAGGACTTTATGCAGTACATCCGCAACAACTGGGATGGCATTCGGATCTGGTACGACGAACGGCACCAGGCGGGCCGCAGCTGTGCCGAGGGGCTGGTCAGCCATGTTCTCAGCAGCCGGTTGAGCAGCAGGCCTTGTGGCTGGCGTGACGAGGGCCTGGAGACGGTCAGCCGGTTGCGGGTGCATATGCTGAATGGCGGCCGGATCACGGCGGAGAATATCCGAAAGCCGCAGAAACCCGTCATACGGGCGACTAAGGTACTCAAGAAGGCCTTGACCTTGGATGCATGCTATGAATACGGCGGCGCTCGCGTGCTCTACACTGATCGCCGTAACAGCCCGGAGTACCGATTGTTTAAAGCAATAACCCAAGGTGGATGCACAATTTGAACCTTGATGAGATTTTTTCTTGATGGTTTGACCGAGAACAACTTGACACGGTCTTTTATCGTCGAAATATTCACCAAATAACGGAATTGTTGTACAATGATTTCAGATGAACTGAATATCCCTTTTGCCACGAAAAAGAAAAGCCCGAATGAAAAGCATAGGTATGCACTAAATATGCAAAGGAGAACTTCGCATGAAGAAAGTTTTAGCGTCGTTCATCATACTTAGCATTCTCTGGATTTCATTTGTGCCGGCCGGTGCCATGGTTTATTCGATCAAGACCGCTGCCAATGTAGGCGGTAATACTCAGGAATTCAACTTTCGCCAGTTTCAGACGAGTTCGGGCTTCGACTTCCCATTTTATCCGACGACGGATGTTTGGAAAAAACTCGTCGGCA
>CAYRWC010000182.1:0-5951 GCA_964427795.1 uncultured Oscillospiraceae bacterium
GAATATATATTTTAAAGAGAATCTTAAAATGAGATGCGCCGTCTATTTTTGCTGATTCTTCTAATGATGGTGAAATGCTTTCAAAAAAATTGCGCATCAAAACAATATTAAACGGGCTGATACTGGCAGGAAAAATAAGAACCCAAAAATTATCCAGCAAATCAATTTGTTTATACAGAATATAGGTTGCAATCATGCCGCCGCCAAAAAACATCGTAATGATATAGAGCAAAGCGATAATCGATCCGCCTGGCAATCCTTTTCGCGTCAAGACGTAAGCGGTGAAACAGGTAACCAACAAAGCAACTGTTGTTCCGACAAGGGTTATGGCTGTTGTCAGGATAAACGATGTCTGGAATTGCGAATTGTCCATAACAAACAAATAAGCATTAAAATTGAATCCTTTAGGCAGGAAAACCACTTCGTTAGCCAGTACCGATACTTCGTCGCTCATCGATTTGGCAATAATATGGATAAAAGGCAAAAGACAAGTTAATCCTAAAGCAGTCAGGATGAATAAATTGAATACATTAAATACCTGTTCGCCGCGTGTTTTTCTCATCTCTTATCTCCCTGTTTCAATACATGCCGCGGCCGCCCATCTTCTTGACAACCGTATTGGATGTCAAAAGAAGAATACAACCGATGACCTGGGTAAATAATCCGGCTGCAGTTGTATAGCCGAAATCCAGGATATCAAAAGCCGTTCGGAAAACGTATGTATCAATAACATCGATTTTGGCGTAAACCGATGTGTTATACATCGTATAGATCTGTTCGAAGTTTGAACCCATTAATGAACCTAAATTCATGATCAACAAGACAATAAATGTGCCCTTGATCGCCGGTAAAGTTACATGAATGGTCTGGCGAAGCCGTCCGGCGCCATCTATGGCGGCTGCCTGATATAATTCTTGGTCGACACCGGTTATAGCTGCAAGATAAATAATAGCTCCCCAGCCAAATTCTTTCCACACGCCCGAACCGACGATAACAGTCCGTATCCATTTCAAATTGGTCATAAAGAAAATGGCTTTCCCGCCAAACAACTGGATAATTCGGTTAACAAGACCGGTACTGGGCGATAATAAATCAATAAAGATGCCGGCCACAACAACCCAGGATATGAAGTGGGGAATATATACAATTGTCTGGATGCTGCGTTTATAAGCCAGGTTGCGCACCTCATTGAGCGACAAGGCTAAAAGAATCGGCACAGGCATGCCGAACAACAAGCGCAAGATGCTAAGTAACAGAGTGTTGACAAAAGCGCGTTTGAAATCGCTTGAACTCATTAAGCGGACAAAGTTCTCCCACCCGACCCATTCGCTGCCTAATATACCTTTAATGACATTATAATCCTTAAAAGCAATGACAATGCCATACATCGGCAGATATCTGAATATGAGCAGTAAAGCTAAACCGGGAAGCGCCAGTAAGTATACTTCCCAGTTTAAGAGAATTCTTCGCCCTAAACTTTTATGACTTGATATTTTTAACGATTTTGAGATTAAGGTTGCTTTTTGTGCCATGATTAACAAATAAAAACCTCCCTGGAATTCTTTAAAGAATCATCTGTACAAGCGTTTTTCTTGATTCTTCTGCTATTGCATATCAAAAAAGCTGGTTCAGTGACATATCATGAAGGGAAGATTTTCGGATCAGGCTCTTGTTTTTTCATTCATTAATGATGAATTGTTATCGAGTTATTTTATATAGATGAACTGCTTTTTATTGTAGCTTGATCATAATGCTTTGTCAACCGATTAATTTGCGATATATCTTATCACAAATTATTTTTATTGTTTCCGGTTGAAAGTCTGCAGGATCGATGACAAAATCTGGAATAACCGGTAATAAGTTGTATTCTTGCTGCAAATATTCAACTCCTCCTCCAGTTATGTTCAACAGGATCTGCGCATTCGAATCCACTGCTTCGATTTCATTCATGTGGATTAAAGATGCCAATGCGACGCCGGCTTCCGGACAAATATCACAACCTTCTGTTTCTTTAAATATCTCTTGCGCCGTAGCTGCTTCACGATTGGTGACAGCCGTTACGTTTCCATCTGTTGCCGTCAGGGCGTCATACAGGCCACCGGTAAGCGCATAAGGCGGTTTACGGTTTGCCAGAACGCAAGCATAAATTTGTTGTGACAACGACCGAGATTCATCAGAACTCAATACGGCGATATCCCGGCTTCTGTCCAGCCAAGCCTGATAAATAGGCAGAAAAGGAATATTCTGGGATAATTGCAGACACATGGTTCTATATTTGAAGCGGCCGTCTTCATTCAAGCGCAAATTGGCTTCATACGCGGCAATAGCTCCAGTACCGCTGCCGACGGCTTGAAAATAATAATCTGGAATTTCACCGCTTTCCAAGGCTGTTGCAAGAACCGTTGTACCCATGCCGTCACGTCGGGCTACATTTTTTGCGCCGCCTTCGTTTTGGAAGCCTTCATTTTTACTAATCATATCGGCCAGATTGATTGCGTCAAAATAGTCGCTGTCACCGCCGGCGGCAATAACCTGGACACAGGGACAGATCGGCTCAATTTGCCATATGCTGCCCAAATTACGTTCCGGTACGACTACAACCAGCGGGATCTCATTTTCCGAGGCGACTTTTATAAATGCCCTGGCCGTATTGCCGGCTGATGCGACAACCAGTATCCGATTTGTTTCTTTTGGAAGCCTCGCACAAACAGCATAAGCTTCGCATTCTTTAAATGTTCCTGTTGTCATCAGCGCGCCTTTTTCCGGCCAATAACCGGAAAAGGCGATATATAGATGTGACAATCCCAAACGTGCTGCCAGTTTACGGCTTTGATAGGCGACCGGGCGTCCGTTTGATCTTAAAATCCGATTGATCGGCAACCAATCGGCATAACGGTAAATACCTGATTCTTCTTCATGCAGAGTAAACCGTTTATGATCATATACAGCCCGAAGCATAGCCGGTTTTGGACTTCGGGGATTGCCGAGGATAAAGCCGTCATCGTTAAATACTTCGCCGGTTTCCAAACAACACAAGTGATAATGATTCATGCGCGCTTCATCCTTTCATGGCTAATATTCGTTTTTGCGGATACCTGGGAACTTGCGATCCAGATAAGCCTCGCGCATCGGATTAATGCGGCCGACCTTTTGCTCTTTTTTTACTGGCAGAAGCCATATTTTACGTTTATATAGCGGATTTTTAAAGAGATTCTTAATGGCTTTGCGTTTTTCCAAACTGTCCATACAAGAACATATACAGCCGCGAGCGCCACAGATGGCAAAATAACCGACATGGCTACGAATATATTTGTAATAATGAATGAGCGCGTCGTCCGGAGCAGCAAATTGCCTCCCCCAGGTGCCGCCGGCTAATATATGTGTCAACATATAAGCTTCTTCTTCTGTCATATCTGCAGTCGGAACATCAAACTCAAAATTAGGCAAATCTTTTTTTAAGAAGGGAGATATGCGATTATTCAAGCCATGATGAGTCAGCGTACAACGTCCCATATCGACATCGCCCCAGCTTAAGTCCTGTTCTCCGACTTGGATATGAAGATTCTTTTTTTCTTTTTCACCGACAGGCGGAATGGCATTGCCGGGACAGTCGTGAACACAGCGTCCGCAACGGTTGCATAACGTACCGGTAGGCAAAATCGGATCCGGCTCTAGTTCGGCATCGGTCAGGATCATGCCTATTCGTACGCGCGGACCAAATTCAGGTGTTATGAAAACTTTCGAATAACCGATTTCGCCCATACCGGCACCGGCAGCAATGATCCGTGCCGATAAACAGATTTCCGGCGGCAGCCTCCCCGGACCGAGCGGTTCCAGTCGACCGGATACTTCAGGACCGCCCGGATAATGTGGCACAGCTTCCCAGCCGAAATTTTCAATAAAACAGCAAAGAGCATAGGTCAACTTCGGACGGAATACTGTGTTCAGTCGATTATACGAATAGAAAGTATAGTTATGCCAATGTGTCCCTTCGATAATTCCCCGGTATGAACCTCGCGGTATACGCATAGCAATGGTGATTACACTTTTACAATCCGGATAATAAGTCAGTGGATTGAATAAGACAGGCGCGTCCCGATAACGATCAATACTACCGATACCGATGCAGTCGATGCCCAATTCCCGGGCTTTTTCTTTTAATCGTTGAGCTGTAAGGTCCATCATAACCTCCCGCCTTTAAAACAGGCAAGTATGTTGCCGCTTATATTACAGGCTGATGGTACGTTTGTTTATTTAATCGGAATAGAACGGCCATCGGCGTCTTTACCCCAACCGGGACGGCGTCTAAAGGCATGGTAGAAATGATTGCGGATGGCATTCGCTTGATTTAAGTGCTCGATGCATGTTCTGCTGCACAGCATCGCCGTTCTGTCCGGCATTCCCTGTGCATTGTCACATCCATGCACACCGTTGCTGCAGATCCGGCAAATATTTTCGTCGCAGCGGGCAATTCGCATTCTTTTGCCGCAGATAATCTGATCTTTTACTTGTCCGACGTCTATAGCCTGTAATGGACAAATTGAAGCGCAAAGACCGCATTGATCGCATACCGGTTCATCTAGCAAAGGATCGTTGGCCAGTCGGGCATTGGTTATCAGCATATGGAAGCGCTGCCTCGGACCGAATTCTTTAGTCAGAACCTGACCATTAAGGCCAATTTCGGCTAAACCACAAGCGACAGCTGCGTAATCGAAATCCGGCAAAGTTGCGGTGCCTGAGCGATCTGTACGCTCATGCTTGGATCCACACTCAGGAAGAACCGGCATAGCTTCCCATCCGCATCGTTCTATGAATTGCGCTAAATCGTATGTACTTTGAGCCAAAAACTCATCATTCAACCAGGAGAGGCCAAACATACCATAATCGGCAAGATTGGTCCCCTCCTCGACCCCACGCAAAGAGCCTCTTGTAATTCGACGTCCGATCATAATTACGGTTTCGCCATTCGGAAAAAGTGAAAAAGGATTGTATGCGGCAGTCAGATTAATAAAGCGATCACGGCCGGCGAAACCGATCAGGTCGACCAAATTACTTTTTGCGTAATGAATGATATCCTGTTTTAGATTATCCATATTCCCACCTGACATTAAATCAAGTCGCCGCGGCGATTTTTCTTCCAGGGTTCATGTGTGCGGTACGGCTGCTGCATCGAGCCGATGCCCCGTTTATCGAGTTCCGCCAGGCAGGCCCGATTGCATATGGCTGCGTAACGGTCCGGTTTGCCGCTCGGATGCAGCCGATTAGCCATGCCGCCGTTCGGACATTTTTTGCACAACTCAAAATCAATATCCGCCATAGCGAATGTCCGGCCGCAGATTATGCGCTCGATCATCTTTTCGGCATGTATGGCTTTCAACGGACATGCTTCGGCGCAAGCGCCGCAGTGATCGCACAACGCAGTTTCAGATAGGGGATCGGATTCGATTTCGGCATCCGTGATGATCATTTGAAACCGCTGACGATGGCCCAGAGAGGCAGTCAGAATCTCCTGATTCAAGCCCATTTCGCCCAGGCCGCAGGCAACGGCCGCGTAATCGAAATCCGGCGTGACATTCGGAGCCGGCCGCCCTTCGGCGACCGGTATGCCCATTGCTGTTGTCGATAACGGATTAGGGAAAATCGGGCAGGCTTCCCATCCGGCATCCTCAATAAACCGAACCAGGTCATAAGTTGACTGGGCAACAAATTGATTATCGAGCCAACTATAGCCGAAATTGCTGTAGGCAGTCGTATCGGTGCCCTCTTCGACACCCCGGAGAGCGCCGCGCGGAATCATCTGTCCAATCAGGATTACCGTGTGTCCGTCGGGAAATATGCTGAACGGATCATATTGCGGATCCAAGCCTGTAAAACGGTCTTTGGCAGCAAAACCAATCAAATCGATTCGTAAAGCTTCAGCTTTTGCTTTAATGGCGTTTTTAAATTCGTCC
>CAYRWC010000183.1:0-5896 GCA_964427795.1 uncultured Oscillospiraceae bacterium
GTCGCTGGGGCCGGTTCCGGTAACCTGGACCGAATTGAACGATCCTGATCTTGTTGAAAAAATGGAAAAGCTGATCGACCGTCTGGAAGAACATGACGATGTCCAGGAAGTCTACCATAACTGGGACCGTTAAAAGGAGCGTGGTGAAAACGGCGATCCGTTTCGACAAGCACCGGAAAATCGAACATGAGTCGGCAGAAGAACATCTGCGGGATCATTTGGATGGAACGGCCGGTCGTAAAGCCGATAAGATCGAAAAAATCGACCGGACCGGTCCTTTCAAACCTTTCGGCAAGCTTGCGGAAGCCGTCAACCGCTCTTATTCGGAGCGCAATGCCGTAGCTGTAGAAAAAATACGCGACGACGCCAGGGATGTACTGGCTCAGATCGCCGTTATCGCTTTTGTCGGTCCGAGCGGGACCGGCAAAAGCACCCGGGCTATCGGCGTAGCCCGCCAATACCAGATTGCCTATCTGATCGACGATGGACTCCTGATTCACGGCACACGGATCGTCGCCGGAGCATCGGCGAAAAAAGCGCCGTCGAAACTGGAGTCGGTCCGGCAGGCGCTTTTTGCCGATGAAACCCGCGCGGCCGTCATGCGGCGGGCTCTGGTGGCCCATCATCCGGCGACACTGATGATTCTCGGCACATCGGACGGCATGCTGGCGAAGATCTGCCAGAATCTCTGGCTGAATCCGCCTTCCATGCTGATCCGCATCGAGGATGTCAGCACCGATGAAGAAATGCGTCAGGCCAAACAAACCCGGATGTCGGAAGGCAAGCATACCATCCCGGTTCCCAGCATGGAAATCAAACATGAATTTTCCGGCTACTTCGCCGACCCGCTTTCGCGCCTGCGCCGCCGGCGCGACCGCGATCGCAGCCCGGCGCCGGCCGCCGATTCCGAACGGACCGTCGTGCGTCCGACTTTTTCCAGCTTAGGCGGCTATTCCATATCCGATGAAGCCATGCGCATGATGGTCGAGATCATTTTGCGCCGGATTCACGGCGTAGCCGGACTGGTTCGCTTCCAGGCCGAAAATGAAATTTACGGTGTGGTTATTGATCTCGAACTGGCTTTATATTACGGCTTCAGCGCCCAGCAGGTTTTGCAGGCCGTTCAGGAACGGGTCAGCAGTCAGATCGAAGAATATACCGCCATTAATGTTGTAGCCGTCAATGTCAAGGCAAAACGGGTCGTTTATGCCCAGACAGCCCCGCCGGCCGCCGAGGGCAATCACAGGAGCAATTCATGAAAGAGCAAATTTATACAATTCCCGTCAACGATGCCTATGCGGCGGGCGGTTCATGTCCGTTATGCGTTTTGGCCGATACCCTGAACGAATCGCTGCTGGATTACTACCTGGGTCCTTCCCTGATGGAACCGGATGTCCGCAAGACAACCAATGAGAAAGGGTTTTGCCGTCACCATCTGAAGCAACTGTACGATCGCGAAGAAAACCGGTTAGGGCTGGGCCTGATGCTGCATACGCACACCTGCGATCTGGTGGGCGACTTGAATCCCGGTTTGCAGAACAGCGCCCCCAGCGGCTCAGCCAGGCTGTTCAGCGGCAGACAGAAGGATTATCGCCAGAATCTTCTGGCCATGGCCGGCCGTATCGAAGCCCGTTCCCGCAGCTGTGTCATTTGCGACCGCCTGGAAGACACGATGGACCGCTATCTGGACGTCATCTTTTACGAATACTTTACACAACCGGAATTTAAGCAGCAGTTTGATCAAGGCAAGGGTTACTGCCTGCCTCATGTCGCCCTGCTGCTTCGCGGCGCCGCCAAATACCTGAATCAAAATCAGGCGGCGGAATTTGTCGGCAAATTGTCGGAAATCCAAAACAACAGCCTGGAAACCCTGCGGGATGATATTGAGTGGTTTACCTTGAAATTCGATCACCGCAATTTTGATAAAGCCTGGAAAAACAGCAAAGACGCCATACCGCGGACAATCCGCAAAATCTGCGGCGGCTGCGATTTAAAATAACACCGATAAAAAGCTGATTAAACGACAGGAGGACCAAAGCACAGCCATGACCAAGCCGAAAGCGAAAAATGAAGCCGTCAAGATCAATAAGCAAGATATATTGGATACGGCGGTTAAAACCGACACTCTGGATTTTTTACTGCCTGATCCGCTTCTGGATTGGCAGCCGTCGGACGGCTCAGGATTGATTGTGGCTTTCCGGTCTGCTGAAATCGGCGGCGGTTCCGACCGGCCTGATTTGGGAAAACGTCTGATGTCCGAATTTTTACAGGCTGTCGGCCGTTTTGCTCCGCCGCCGTCGGCACTTTTATTCTACGGCGGTTCTGTTGCCCTGACCCGGCCAGACAGCCCGGAATTGCCCACATTGCGCCAACTGGCCGCTAAAGGGACCGAGATTCTTGTCTGCCGGATCAGTTTCGAAGCTTTGGCAGAAGGTTTGAAACCGGCTGTCGGCCGGTTGGCCGGCTGGCCGGAATTAGCCGACCGCATGCGCCTTGCCCGTCAGGTTCTTTGGCCTTGAATCAGGAAACGAGTCCTTGTACGCGATTTGTGAGAGGGGTATGAGCCATGATCTGGACGATAAGCGACGATGCACCGAAAACTTCATCTGTACCGGCTGGAAAAACAGACAGCCCGACCCGTCGGCTGCGGCGTTTCGGCTTTTTCCTGATCGGATTGGCTGTCTTGTGCAGCGCGGCTTTCCTGGCGGCTAACGGCTGGTATTACTTGCAGACGCTTCCTATGCGAAGCACATTGAACGACGCCAGGTCCCGACTGGTGCAGGGCGTGCCGGATACGGCGCTGACCGAAACCGATAAATTGGCTTTTTATCAGGATTGCGCGTCGGAAACAGCTGATTTGCCGACACAGCTGACAGCATTGAACCAGCAATCATGGACTGCGGTTGTTATTTTGAAAAACGACCTGCGCGACCAGGATCTCCAGGATGTTCAGGATCAGATTGCCGCCGGTTTGCAGGCCGTTCGGTCCTGCCATGAAATTCTGGCCCGACTGGATGAAAAGATCGCGGATTATGGCCGGCTGGCCGCCCAGGAGCCGACCGGCAGCCAAAAAGGCGGTCTGCCGGCCCGCCTGGAGTGGTATCAAACCCGGATAGCCGCTGTCGACGCGCTGAAAAATTTGTACGCGGATCTGCAGGCTGTGCCGGACTTGGCGCTGGCCGGACACTTGGCCAATGAGCAGGATTTGGGATTGGATAAGATTTATCAGGATATAAAGCCTTTTCAGGAACCTGTTGAAAAACTGCTCGGGATCATCAGCGCCAGCGACGATCTGGAAAGCAGGCTGGATGCTGTCTACAGTCAGGATCCGGCGATAGACGGGCTCACTGATCTGGAAACGGCACTAAACACCTGGATCGGCGACCAAAAACAGCAGCTTGCCGATGCCGAAAGCCTTCTGGCGGGATTGCCCCAGGCTTTGCAGGATCCGTACCGGGAATATTGCGCTGGCCTGGAAAACCGCTTGTCTTTCGGTGAAACTTGGCTTCAATATCACCAAAGCGCGGTTCGCGTGCTGCGCAGTCTGCAAACCGCGGCGACCGACCGGGAAACAGCCAGGCGGTATACTGCGGACAGTTTGAAAGAGCAAGATGTCCAGGTTGCTTATATCTGGACGCAAACGGCGGAAAAATACCGGCAAAGCATGGCCGACACGCTTGATTTCACCAATATCTATGTTTCCGAAACCAATAAACTGGCCCAGCAGGCGGCGGACTTGCGGCAAACCTATCGCCTGATGCTCGGGCTGGACAGCGACATACGCAATCTGACACCTTACTTGACGGTGGACGCCACGGCATTCTGGCTGTCGGAATAAGATGGGAGCCTTATCATGATTGATCTATCTTCTGTTTCAGACTGGATCTGGCTTGGTTCAGTTTTTCTGCGCTTGCTGGTAGCCGTCGTTTTGGGCGGCCTGGTCGGATACGAACGGGAACAAGCCAACCGGCCGGCTGGCTTCCGCACCCATATTCTGGTCAGCCTGGGTTCGGCTCTGGTTATGGTAACCGCTGAATATATGACGAATCTGTACAGCCCGCAGATCAGTCTGGATCCGACCAGACTCGGCGCTCAGGTTGTCAGCGGCATCGGCTTTCTCGGCGCCGGTACGATTATCCGCAACGGCAGCAGTGTCAAAGGTCTGACAACAGCCGCCAGCCTCTGGGCCGTTTGCTGCATCGGTCTGGCGTGCGGCAGCGGCTTTTATGCCGGCGCGGTCCTGGCTACGCTTTTTACCGTCTTAACCCTGATAACGTTAAAACGGTTGGAGAAGCATTTGTCGCATAAACATGGTGAAACAACGCTGTTGGTTCAACTGTCCTATTATGGCCAGGATGTGCTGGATATTTTGAAGAAAGCCGATGATCTGCATTTGGTTATCCGAAAAATGCAGCTGCTGCCGGCCGATGAAGATGAAAACGGCGTCAGATTGCGGCTCGGCATAGCCCGGGCCAGTGAAGAAAACAAAGCCCGGTTGATCATGGCTATGAAAGAGATGTCTTCGGTACGTTCGATTTCCGATGAATAAAAAGGATTCCGGAGATCCCATTGAATAAAAAGAAAGCCCCGCGGATTGCGTAGAATCCACGGGGCTTTTTATCATGGGATAGGAAATCGGCCGACCGAAAGGCGGATCAGGCGGCTTTCTCTTTTTTCTTGCCGATGGACAGCAGGAGATTCAGCACGATGCCAACCAGAGCTGCGGTGGCGATGGCCGGCAGCTGCATGCCGAAGAAGGGGATCATGCCGCCCGGAAAGCCATAATTGCCGCCCAGACCGATAACCAGAATGGTGGCGATGACCGCCAGACTGCGCGAATCGAAGAGGTCGACCTTGCGGTTGATCATGATGGCGATACCTTGGGCGCCGATGACGCCGAACAGATAAATGCTGACGCCGCCAATGACCGATCCGGGGATCGAATTGACCAGATTGGATAATGGGGTGAAGAAGGAGATGAGCATGGTGATAACAGCGGCAGCAGCCAGCACGGGCACTGAAAAGTTGCGGGTAATGGCCATGGTGCTGAGATTTTCACCGTAGTTGGTGCCTGCGGGGCCGCCGAACAGCGAAGACACGATATCGCCGATGCCGTCGCCGATCAGGTTCATGCCCAAACGATTCTTGATGCCGTATGGTTTTTTGCCTTTTTCCTGAGCCAGATGATCAACATAAATGTCCAGCTGGTACAGATGAGCTGTGGATTCGGGGATCGTTGCGATGGCGATCGGCATGATGGCCGCGACCGCGCCCCAGTTGGCTACCGGCAAGGTAAAATGGGGCGCCGCCACGAAGGGGCCGGTGAAAATCTTGGTAAAATCGATGACGCCGAGAGCAGCGGCGAGCGCGTAGCCGACCAGGATGCCGAAAAGAATCGGCAGCTGGCCCAGCGTACCTTTTAAATAAACCGAGAAGAGGACCGTTGCCAGCAAAGTGATAATGGCGATGATCCAAGCCGTGTTGCTGGAAGCCGCGTCGGTTGTCGTGCCGGCTGCCCCGGTTATGGCCGTGCCGGCCAAAGATATGCCGATGACGATGGCGATGGAACCGGTCACTGTCGGCGGCAGAACAAATTCGATTTTTTCAGGTCCGAAGAAGTTGATGATCAAACCGGCGACAATCGATACCAGGCCGGACATGATGATGCCGAACTGCGCTTGGCCGATTAAGATGTCGGAAGAGGCTACGCCGAAGGTAACGACGCCTTTGACGCCGGTTATGGAGGCGATAGCCACGATATAGGAGAAACTGGAACCATAATAAAGGGGGATTTTACCGCGGGTCACCAATAAGAAACAAAGGGTGGAAAGACCGCTGGCGAAAATGGTGGTGGATACATGAAAACCGGTTAACATGGCTACCAATACGGTTGCCG
>CAYRWC010000184.1:0-5871 GCA_964427795.1 uncultured Oscillospiraceae bacterium
TTCTTTTAAGGTGTCGTTGATGCTTCGCCGGGGATCCAGATTATAAAATACAGGTATGGTATTGACCAGACAGCCCACGGTTTGTTTCGCTGCTCTGTCGTAGCGGCCATGGGTCAGAGAATAAATGCAGAAATTGGTCTTGTGGGTAATCAGGAAGGTTGTATAGGCCGCAGCCGACATGATTAATGACTGGATCGAACAGCCTGATTGCATAGCCAAAGCCATGGCCTCATGATACAGGCTGCCGCCGATTTCGATGTTTTGCCGGGCGCAGGCGCCGAATTCCGACCGATGACCGGCCGGAAAACTATAATGCGGCTGAAGATTGAAGTTGCGGAACCAGTACCGTCGATCTTCCGCATGCCGGGACGATTTTTTATACTGCCGTTCTTGCTCGAAAACCCGCAGAACCGAATATTGGGGCGGTTCCGGCTCTTTACCGTTCAAATACTGTTCATAGGCTTCGGCGATTCGGCGAAAAATTAAAGTGATGCTGTAGCCGTCGATGATCAGATGATGGAAGCGCATGACCAGGATGGCGTTTCGGTCAGGAAGCAGGACTATTTCCGCCCAGGTGAGGCGGGGGCCGTACATCGGCAGATCGCTGCGGTATAACTGATCAAGGTAGGTATGGAACGCCTGATCTGAATCCAGCCGGCGGACCGGCAATGGAATATAATGATATACTTCGACATATTGCCGGGTTCCCAGCAATCCGCTGCGGCAGAAACGCAGCCTTAAGGAATCGTTGGTTTGTATAACCTTGTTGTAGGCTTGCTCCAGGATCTTCGGATCACCATCCTTAATGCGGATATAGAAGCCGATAATATTATTTTCTTTGACTTTTGCGGGTTCCAGGGAAAAGAATTGCGACCACAACAGCAATTTCTGTGAATCTGCCATTTCTATCATTTTCCTGTCCATGATCTTACCTCTCGTAGGCGGCGGCTTCCGGTTCGCTTTCCGCGGCCTTCGGCTCGCTTTCCGTGGTCTTCGGCACTTTAACCGCCACATGTTTATCTTTGGCTGCGGCTATCGCTTCCTGCATCAAAAGATAGCCGTCGGCAACCTTTTTCTTGCTGGTCAAAGTCAGCAGGCAAAGGATCGATAAGCCGGGAACAAGAGACAACCAAGCCGGCAGAATCCCAAAGGGCGATCCCAGAAAGTACCAGATAGCCGACAGGGTTCCGCCTGCGGCCATAGACCAGAATGCCGCCCGGCCGTCGACTCTTTTCCAGAAAATGCTGACCAGCAGGACGACGCCGCATATGGATTGGATCTGACTGAAGCCGAATATGACATTGAGAACAGAAGACGCCCGCTGAGCCAGCAGATTGCACAGTAATCCAAGTACGATGATGATCAGGCGCGAGATGTTGATCTGCTGTTTCTGGGTTGCGTTGGGTTTTGCTCGCAGATAGATATCCCGGGTTATGCCGGTTGCGCAAAATAGGAGGTAAGCCGGCGCGCTGGACAGAATCGCCGCTAAAATGGCAGTGCTGGCGGCAATGCTGAAAATTGGGCCGAATTGGTTGGCCATGATATATAAAGCCGTGGATTTTACCTTAAGATCGGGGATCGCTGCTTGTGCGGCTATGCCGATCAGGCTGACCATAAACGTAAAGGGAATGATCAATAAACCGACAATGATGCAGGTCCGCCGCGCGATTGCCGCGGTCTTGGATCCGGTTACCGCCGTGGGAACCGATGAGCTGGCAAACATGGCGATGCCGATACTGATTACATACCCGATCATCGTATGCCAACTCATATCCGACAGGTTGAAATATGAAGCCGGCACCGCCGCGGTCAACGCTTGTAGGCCGCCGACCGAACCGACCGCCGCCGCCGCCACCAAAAACAAGCCGACCAGCATAAACAGGGCATGAAAGAGGTTCATCCAGGCCAAACCGGTCAGGCCGGATAGTGCCATGATAATGAAGAGAAGCGTGCAAATCCAGGTGGTTATCATCGGATCAATGTGAAAAATCGGCGCGACAATTCCCGCCATGACGGTAGGCTGTACGGCAAAAAATGCCGCATAGAGCAACGTATTGAGGATCAGCAGAACATTGCGCGATTGATTGTCAAATCGCGCCCGGAATACTTCCGGCACGGATAAATAGCCCTTGGCGGCAAATCCTCGGTAAACCGGAATAAGGGGCAAGAAAAACAAGACTCCCAAGCCCATGCAGGCGATCGGAAACGCCGCTGAAAATCCTGAGGAATAAGAGCCGGCAACATTGCCGGCCGTGTATGAACCGGCGAAGCAGCAGGAGAATAAATAAGGGACGGTAATCCATAAAGGCAGCTGCTCTTTGGATATAAAATAGGATTGGACGGTTTTACTGCCTCTGCTGAGAATAAGTCCGACGACCGTGCTGCCGATGATGTAGACCAGGATAATCGTAATAACCGGATACTGCATAATCCCACACCTCTTGATTTACAATGAATTATCGGCTGATTTGCATTGTGCCGTCAGGATGACGGCGGCCAATTTAATCTGGCCCGGTCCTTGAGGCTGGCCCGGTCGATTTTACCGTTGTTGTTTTTAGGCAGTTCGTTCAGGATGACGATTTTTTGTGGAATCATATAGGCCGGCATAATTTCGGCCATTTTTTTCTTTAAGTCGATGATACTTTCCAGTTTATCGACGGTCGGTTCGTGGAATGCGACATAAGCGGCCAGCATAACGACCTGGTTTTCACGGGTGACAGGGACGACGGCACATTCTCTGATTATGGGGAGACTGCGGATATTTTTCTCGATATCTTCAAGTTCGACACGGTAACCACCGACTTTAACCAGATTATCTTTGCGGCCCATATAGTAAAAAAGTTCCTGCCGACGATAAACCAGATCGCCGGTATAAAAACCGCGTCGGCCGGCGTTGGTCGTAAAAAACACCTGCTTTGTCCGCTCTGGATTGTTTAGATAGCCCTGACTGATCATACCGCTGACAATGACCAATTCGCCGGTTTGGCCGTCGGGCAGTTCGCCGCCTTGTTCATCAACAACCCAGGCCTGCGATTCTTGAGCGGTTCTGCCGATCGGGATCGGGTGGGTCATATCGGCCAGCATATCGTCGGTTACCCGGCAGGCAATCGTGCCGATCGTTGTTTCGGTCGCGCCATAGCCGTTGCAGAGAAATACATCGGGAAACCGCTGCAGAATCTGCCGGCCGACCGTATGGGGCAAAACCTCGCCACCTAAGACCAGAAATCGCATACTTGGCAGAAAATCCCGGCAGAACCGGTTGTCCTGGAGGCAAACGGACGCAAAACTTGGCGTACCGGTTTGAAAATGGGGATCAACCTCAACGATATAATCGAACAGCTTCTGATAATCCATCGCCAGACTGCGGCTGACCGCGTAAAGAGTCAGGCCGCGGTCGGCCAGAATATAAAAGAGATTGTCCATCGACGTGCTGAAGGCATATGATGAAAAATTAAGCGCCCGGCCTCCGTTTTCCGGCAGCCAGGGGGAGACGATGGAGCCCCACCATTCGAGCATGGTCTCGATATTTGACCGGCTGATCTGCACGCCTTTGGGTTTTCCGGTGCTGCCGGACGTGTAGAAAATGCAGCAGATGTCCTCAAGTCCGGCCGATAATTCGTCCGGAGCCCGGCATCCCTGATATAAGGCGACCCACTGATCAATGTCGCCGGAATTGTATTTGGGGGGCTGGCCGGTGGGGATGTCTGTCTGGCTGATATTGAAAATAACCGGCGCCTTGCAGTCATCAAGGATCGCGTCGACGCGGGCTGCCGGATAATGGCTGGGAATGACCACATAAGGATGGCTGGACTTCAACGCTCCAAAAATGCAGCAGGTCATGTCGTGCTCTTTGTCGCCCCACAGGACAATCGGCTGCCGTGCCGGTATATTTTCGGACAGCCAAAGCGCGACGGCATCTGAACGGATATTCAAGTGTGTAAATGAAAGGGTTTGGCTGCTGTCAACCAACGCGATACGCCCTTCATCAGCAAAACGGCGGAGATTATCCAAGATACGCATAAACCTGCCACTCCTTCTTTAATGCCATATCAGTGATTAAGCTTGTTCAGCAATTCACCGACGGTTATTTTTTCATTCTCGATGCCGGTCATGATGGTGCTGACCAATTCAGCGTGAAATTGCCGGACGGTTTCCGGATTGACGACTTTAGTCTGGTATTCATAATAACAGCGCAGCCCGCCGGTGCCGTCGCCGTCCATAACCGACAGATATAAAGGATGGGATGCGGCGCCGTTTCCATACCAAAGCGTTTTTATCGTTGTACCGTCGTTTAATGCCATCCGGATCGGTTGAAAAGTTAAAGACATGGCTTGATAGGATTCCAAACTGTTATGAGGATGATAGGCTTTTTGCATGATTTTGTAGATTTCAAGCAGACTGAATTCGGCGTGCCGGAACATGAGGCTCTGACGGTCGCTGATCTGGAAGAGCGCGTCTATAAATGTACATTCTTCCGGCAAAATATTGCGGATGATCAAAACGTGAACGCGTGTTCCGCCCGAACGTTTCTCATATTGTGTCGCGCGTCTGGCAACGGCATTGTGGAAACTGATGTCCTGCTGGCGGTTGTTGCGGGCCGACAACGCCGTGCGAATACCCATCATGAACAGGACCTGCATGGGCAGCATTTGTTTCCGGCAATAGGCTTCCATCTTTTCAACCTGCTCCGGCGGAATTATGATGATTTCTTGAGCGGCTTTCGTATTCAGGGTGACGCAAGACGCGCCGCGCAAATTGGGATTTCTTTTCTTCCGGCGATAACGTTCCAGCCAGGACGGTCCGTTGACATGGGTAAAGTAAGGCTCAGGCCGCTTGCACTCTTCCTCCCAGAAGGCTCGGTCTTTTTGATGTTGTTCGGAATTATTGTAAGCAATATCCTTGATGAGCAGTGGTTCGTAGGGCTTGATCGGCGGGGGCATCGGTTTGCCGGTTGTGAGGGTTTCGTAAACATCCATTATGAACTTCAGCAAAACGCAGATACTCCAGGAATCCATAGCCAGGTGGCTGACGCCTAAATAAATTCCCTGCAGACCGTCCCAGGAACGAACGATGAAAATTCTGTTCAGAGGCCCGCCGGTCAGTCTGATGGGAACGGCAGCCAGCCGGTAAAGCTCCTGATCCATTTCCTGCCGGCTCTTGCCTGTAAAATCCAGCAGTCTGATATCAGGCGGATCCGACGGCAAATAATATTGCTTCATTTTCAATTTAACGTGTTTCATTCGTAAACGCATGGTGTCGCATTGATCATAGCCGATGGCGATTGCCTGACGAAGGACGTCGAAATCAAGCTCCTTATTCAGAAGCATCAGGGAAAAAACATTATTGATCTGTTTGTTAAGAGAGAAGGATTGATTGAAAAAGAGGATTTTTTGAGATTGGCTTAAGTCATAATAAGTCGGTTTGGTCTTCATAATCGGATTCACCTCTGCAATCTTACAGATAAAAATGATTCCAACATTGAGGCCGCGCCCGAACATTTGCTGAACAGACAGATCCGGCTAACCCCAAAACCGATAACTCATTATTTAAATAGATATGACATAAAGACATTATATCACCTTTCCTTTAACTTGTATCATTATTTGTAAAATACATGCCAAAGGTCTATGATTTATATTATCGGCTGAAGGATGGTGGGCGATATGGAATTATCCTCTCATGATCGTATCATGCGCATTTTTGCCGGGAAAGAGATCGATCGTCCGGCCTTGAAACTATGGGGGGCCGGTTTGAATACCGAATGTCTTCATCCCGCTTATCGGCCGGTTTGCGATCTGGCGGCTGCGAAGAGCGATTTATTTGTCGGCGCCGGTTCGCCCTTCAATGTTTATGCCGGCCGGGATGAAAAAG
>CAYRWC010000185.1:0-5868 GCA_964427795.1 uncultured Oscillospiraceae bacterium
GCAAGCGAAGCATAACATGATCAACAATATTGTATCATAATTAACGTCTTAATCCTAATATGCGTCTTAAGCTTTCCCGCCGCCCTGCGGGGCGCAGTTCAACACCCCGCAGGGCGGGAAAGCCGTGCCATGTTTTTATGGTGCATCATGATTACGAACGAAAAGCTTTGACCTTGTCCATAAAGGCTTTGACCCGATCCTGATCGACCAGATTGGCAAAGCGGCCGTCGGCCTTGAAGGTCGTGCCGACAACCGCGCCGTCGGATACGGCCAGCTGGCGGTCGATATTCTCCAGACGGCAACCGGTGTTGCAGAAAATAACCGTATCCGGGACAGCCTGCTTGACGCGTACCAGAATCTGCGTGTCGGTTTCCGTTCCGGCCGTCAGGCCGGATACGCACAGAGCGTCCGGCTGATTGTTGAAAACAGTCGAGCGGGCGATATCGCAAATATCCCGGTTGCCCAGATAGCTGGCCGCTTCCGGTACAATGTTGTAAAGCATTTTTACGTTGGCGGCGCTCAGTTCCTGGCGGTGGCGGACGGTTTCGCCGACCTGGGTGTTCCAAAGCCCGAAATCGCTGGCATAGACGCCGGAAATGATTTCGCGGATGAAGGCGGCGCCGGTTGCCGCCGCAAGATCGAGCGACGCCGACGGATCCCAAAGGACGTTGACACCGAAGGGGACGCGGATTTCCGTCATCAGTTCGCCGATAACTCTCGCCATGGCCGCGGATGTCGCCGGTCTGACTTTCGTCAGATAGGGCAGGCTGAATTCATTGGAAAACATCACGGCGTCGACGCCGCCGTTTTGTAAAGCCAAAAGATCGTGGCGGGCCAGTTCGACCACCTTTTTCATACCCCCGGCGGCGTCGTAATGCGGGTCCCCCGGCATAGCCTGCAAATGGCACATCGCAATGATCGGCTTGCGGACGCCGAATGTTTCTTCAATCCAACTCATCATTCAATCCTCCTGTTTTATCTGGTACAAGTCATGCATGCTCTTCTGATTTTGCCTGTATAATTGCCGGTAAAGCCGGCAGTACGGCTTATAACGCTTATGCCGTCCGGGATCCGGCAGAACCGGATCACCGAGGCGGATTATCTTTTTAATATCGTCCGGGCCGCGCAATTCGCCCGTACCGAGCGCGGCAAGCAGCGCGTCGCCGTAAGCGGCGCCGTTGGCCTGGCCGATCCGGAGCGGCCGGCCGCTGATATCGGCGACAATCTGCAGCCAAGAAGGATTCTTGGTGCCGCCGCCGACCGCGATGATTCGATTGGTTTTCAGCCCCATTTCCCGAAAGCCGCTGAAATGCTGGGCAATACCATAGCCGACGCCTTCGAGGCAGGCCTTGTAGAGATGCTCGCGTCGGTGGCCAAGCGAAAGACCGAATATAAGTCCGCTGGCAGCCGGATCATTAATCGGCGTCCGTTCCCCGCTGAGATACGGCAGAACGATCAAGCCGTCCGAGCCGGGCGGAATCGAGTCGATATCGCGCATCAGCAAATCATAGGCGTTGACACCTTCCCGCCGGGCCTGCTCGACCGTGTCGCGCGCCAATTGATCGCGAAACCAGCGAGTCAGCGTGCCGGCCGTCGACATGCCGCCGGCTACCATCCAGGTATTTTGAAAGAGATAGGGACCGGCCCAGAAGCGTTGATCGGCGCTTAGTTTCGGTACCACATGAATCATATAAATCGACGAGCCGAACATCAGCATCACATCGCCGGGATCAAAAACACCGGCGCCGACTGCTTCAGCCGCGGCATCCGCGGTGCCCGTTATGACCGGCGTACCGGCGAGAAGGCCGGTTTCGGCCGCAGCCTGCGGCGTGACCATGCCGGCCGGTTCATCGGTCCAACGGCAGTCCGCCAGCTGTTCAGGCCGGCAATAAGGATCCAGCGCCGCCGTGTCCCAGCCGTTGGCCGCCAAATGATATAAGGGCGTAAAATAAGCAGCTGTATAGTGATCGATAACCCAGCGGCCGGTTAATTTCGCCACCAGATACGTCGTTCCGGTGACAAACCGCCCGGCCCGCTTATAGACGTCCGGCTCGTGACGGCGCAGCCAGAGGATCTTCGGGCCGACCGACTGCGAAGTGACCGGATTTCCGCAGCGTTCCAATATGGCCGCTTCTCCCAGCGTCCGGTTGATCTCTTCGATTTCCCGGGCGGCGCGCACATCGACGCCATATAAAATGGCCGGCCGCAGCGGTTTTCCTTCCCGGTCGACAGGCAGGCAGCAAGGCGCGATCGTACTGCAGCCAACACCTTTGATGCTTGCCGGGCTGACGCCGGAACGGCGGATGATCTCCTTGGATAAACGGCAAAAATCGCTCCACCAGACCGCATCGGCATCATGTTCGGCAAAGCCGGGCGCCGGCGTGGACATGCCGTGCGGACAAGCGCCGTCGGCGACGCACCGGCCGTTCTGGTCGATCAGAACGCCCTTGCTCTCATAAGTTCCGATATCAATGCCCAGGTAATAACGATCGGCTGCCATCTGTACCTCCTGATCGGCGCTCAAGATAAACCGCGCTCCATTCTGTCAATACCGACAGCCGTTGAATGATCCGTCCAGTTTGTTCAGCATGGCGTGAATCAGATCGGCCAGCTGAGTCAAATCACCGGGCGCGCATATTTCGACAGGCGTATGTGTGTAACGGGTCGGGAAACCCAATTCCAGGGCGGCAATGCCCTGTCCTTCCAATTGAACGTATGCCGAATCGGTCAAAATCCCCACGCCCGCAAACCGCTGCAGGTTCATGTCCAAATCGGCCGCGGCCTGTTCGGCCAGCGAAACCAGGCCGGGATGGGGAATCGTTCCGTTGAGGGTTCCCCGGCCATGAAAATTATACAGCATCACAGCCGGACCGCCGCCGACCTGTATATCAAATCGATCCCGTAAATCCGGCGTATCTCCGGCCAGCACAACATCGAGCGCTATCGCCGCGTCCGGTGTGCAGGTCCTGGCGGCCAGCGCCGCTCCGCGCAGATTGAATTCTTCCCAGACCGAACCGACCAGCCAAACGTCAGGCGCAACAGGCTGATTTTTAAGCTTCTCGGCCAATTGCAGCAGAACTGCCAGACCGCCCCGGTTATCCACCGATGTGCCCGATATCCGGTTGTCGGCCAGGATTTGAAACGACGGCCGATAGACGGCCGGACTGCCGACGTCTATACCCATTTTACGGACATCGGCAGCCGAGCCGGCGCCAATGTCGATATAAAGATCGGCTATCGGATCGACCCGGTATTTTTCCTCCGGCGGCGTTACATGGTGGGATTTACTGCCGATCACGCCCGGTATCTGCCGGCCGTCGGCAGCAAGAACCGATACCTGCAAGCCGGGCAGCACTTTTTCCGGGATGCCTCCCAGCCGTTCGATCCGGAGAAAGCCCTGCGGATCAACGCGCCGCACGATAAAGCCCAGCTGATCCATATGCGCGTAGATCATCACCGCCGGCGCTCCGGTCTGTGTTCCCGGCATGTGGGCCAGAACATTGCCGGCCAGGTCGATATCGACCTTTTCGGCATATCGGCTCAACTTTTCGCGCAGGTAATACGCAACCGGTTTTTCATATCCGGACGGCGCCGGCAACAACATGAGTTCTTTCAGGAGATCTGTGATCACCATGACAACCACCCCACCATTCGATCCCATTTTAGCGGGTCTTCCGTGCATCGTCAAGATCATTTATGATGTTTTGCTTACTTTTATGATCGTATCGTTTCTTTTATGGCACAACCGCAATGTCGACGCCGGCCTGTTCAAAGGAAGCCCGCGCCGGTTCGTCGATACGGTCGATAACCAGTTTCCCGATGTCTTTGATGTCGCACAGATGGCAGAAAACCTTGCTGTGCAGCTTACTGGCATCCGTTACCATGATGATTTCATCGGCGGCGCCCATCATGGCCTGTTTGACCGCGACTTCTTCCAGAGTCCGGTTGGAAACACCGAAAGACAGGTCGACCGCGTCGCAGCCGAGAAAAGTTTTATTGACGTGGACCGAGCGGAAAAATTCGACCGTCCGGCTGCCCGTCAAGGTGTATACCGACTCCTTGAGCGAGCCGCCGGCGACAATCAGCTGAATCGGTTTTTTACCGGTCAGCTCCATGGCGATTTTCAGATCGTTGGTCAGGACGGTTATCGCGGCCAACGGCAGATGACGGGCAATTTCCAAAGTAGTTGACCCAGAATCGAGTATGATGATGTCGCCCGGTTCCACAAGGCCGGCCGCCCATTGTCCGATCCTCCGCTTAGCGTCGACATTCGTTTCCGATTTGGCGTCGAAAGGTATTTCAAACGACAGGTTGGTCTTCAAAGACATCGCGCCGCCATGCGTCTTTAAGATCAATCCTTTGGCCGCCAATTCGTCAATATCCCGCCGGATGGTCACCTTGGACACGCCGTACAAGCGGCTGAGTTCCTGTATCTCCGCTTTCTTGCGCCGGTTTATATGCTGCAGCAGCTTTTCTTGCCGTTCGATCTGGAACATCAGTCGGCCAGCGTGCCCATCGGATCCCAGGGCTCCAGAACGATCGGCTTTTGCGCCAACGCGGCGCGCTGCTCGTCGCTGAGATATTTTTTATTGACGACGGCCTGATAGACATAACGGTCAAACCAGCCGTCATCCGCAATGTAGTAGCCTTTCTTGCCGCGTTCGTCGCCCCACGAGTTCTCGATTTTCCAGCGATTGGGCTTGCCGTCCTGCAAATTGACGCCGGTAAGAACCATGGCGTGGTTCATGGCGCTTTGCCGATAATCCAGCATATCTTCCTTGCTCATCTGCAAATCCAGATCCAAAACGCCTTCATAGTCGTAAAGATTGCTGAACCAGGCGCCGGCTTCACGATCGCCGTAATGGCTGACGTCGCTGCCGAACCAGACGACTTCGCCGGCTTGCATCTGGCGCAGCACCAGAGCTTTCAGATCCGGCATATCCAGATTGAGGTAAAAAATCGGGCGGCCGCCAATGACATTATTGATATAGCGAACCGTAAAGGTGCGGCCGAAAGGCTTATCCTGGGTCGGCGCATGGATGACGCTCACCATGTCGTCCAGCGGGAGAGAAATAAATCGGGCTGCAAAATCCAGCGGCGTCAGGTCTTTATAGCAGGTATACTGCTCATCCTTGTCGGTAAATTCCCAGTCAAAAATCCGCGGCGGTTCGCCGAAGCACTGGCAGAGCGTTCCATACAGCTCGGCGACCATCGCCTTCTTCCTTTCGGCCAGCGAAGCCGCCGACGCGCCGGAACGATGCATGCGGCGCAATTCGGCCGCATTCTTGCGCAGCTTGGTATTGATGACGGCATTGAAAACCCCGGTCGCCTCGCTGTGAAAAGTTTCCGGCATGGCTTGTTTGGGCACGACGCCGTATTTACGGACCAAATTGACAAACATGTCCCACTGGCCGCCGTCGGCATACGAATCCATCAGCCAGGTAACCATCCGGCCGGCCGACGGCTCGTCGACCGTTTCCAGAACCGTGTCCAGAAAATAGTTGATTTTTTCGAATTTATCCCAAAAAGCCATATAAACCTGAGATAATTCAAACTCTTCCAGCTTGTATTGCTTCGCCACATCCTCGCGCAACAGATTCAAACCGGCAAAAAGCCAGCAGCGGCCGCTGGCTTTCTGATTGGTTACCGGCATGGTCTTGATCTCCAGCGAAAAAATATGGCGGATCTCCCGTTTAGCTTGATTCCGGTAAGCGGACGCCGTAAGTCCGCTGCGGGCAATCGCGTGTGCCGTCGCCTGTTTGACAGCGTTGCCATGGTATTGATCGGCAAAAGCCTGCAAATCTTCTTGTGTGATTCCTGATGTTGTCATTTGTGTTCAGCCTCCTTATATGTGTCAAAAGCAAACTT
>CAYRWC010000186.1:0-5853 GCA_964427795.1 uncultured Oscillospiraceae bacterium
TTTTCGGTATATGGGGCAACTCATCGAGACCGGCGTAGACCTTAATATCCGCAATATCCGCGTCGCCTTTGGTTTCGCTGTTCTGCGCGAACACCTGCACGCCGTTGTTGCGAAAAGCTTGCAAAAGCATCGGCATGGAAGGATCCGCCTTCAATGGATAGCCCATGATCAGAACCTCGTTGTCGATAAAAAAATCTTTACTCAATTTTGCCATAATAAACCTCCGCTTCTCAATGGTTCGTTATTTTATTTTCATTTTAGCACAAGATTGCCGTCGGAAAACCGACGGATTACAAAAGTGTTTTGTGCCGTTTTGTCGACCGGCAATTCCAGTATAGGCCAGGCACTCTCCAGGTGGAATGATCCGAAGCGCTCTCTTGACAGAAGCGCCGCCGCATGTTAATTTGAAATCAAATAGTTGCTTATGCAACCGTTGCTCAAATAAACGGCCGCCGGCTAACAGGTGCTTTTATGGAACGGATTATGAAATATATCAACCGCGTCTATCGGACATCTATTCTGGATCGTCAGGATGCTTTTGCCAATACCGGCCTCAGCGGTTACCAGGTGAGCTATATACTCCAGATCTGCCGTCATCCGGGCATTTCCCAGGATGGGCTCGCCAAACATATCTACGTGAATAAAAGTACGGTCGCCCGCCAGCTCAATCAATTGGAAAAAAACGGATTTATCATCAGACAGGCTAATATGCAAGACCGACGTCTGATGGAACTCTATCCGACAAGCAAGTCCATCGATTTGCAGCCGGACATACTCCGGGCCATCCAGGGCTGGGACGATGATTTGACCTCTGTTTTAAGTTTTGAAGAACGGGAGCAGTTCATCGGCATGCTCAAACGGGTCGCCGCCCGGGCGACGCTCCGAATCGAACAAAAAGACCTGGCCGGCTGCCGGTGCTCCACCGAGGACGAAGTTAAAGCCGAGGGATATGAAGCCGCCGGGGAAGCAGGTGACAAGCCGTGATACGCCGTTATCTGCGTCCTTTTTATAAACGGATGGCCGTCGGCGCCACCATTAAAATGCTCGGCACCTTGTTTGAATTGGTCATGCCGGCGATTCTGGCTTACATTATCAATGAACTGGTTCCCCTAAAAATGATGGAGCCGATATTTATCTGGGGCGGCATAATGATATTAGCCTCTCTGGGCGCGTGGGGGGCCAACATTGTCGCCAACCGCATGGCATCCTGGGTCGCTGCCAATGCCGTTAAAAATATGCGCAGTGATTTGTTCACACGGATCATGGCGCTTTCAGCCAGACAAATCGACAAACACACCATCCCATCACTGGAATCGCGCTTAACGACGGATAGTTATAATGTCCACCGTTTCATCGGGAGCATTCAGCGGATCGGCATCAGGGCGCCGATGCTTTTTATCGGCGGCATTATTTTCTGCCTGATCATGGAATGGCGCCTGGCCATGATCCTCATTGTCCTGCTGCCGCCCATCGCCTGGGTCACCATCCACATTTCGCGGAAGAGCTTCCCGCTTTTCGGCAATCTGCAGCGGGCGATCGATCAAATGGTCAGAGTAGTCCGTGAAAACATCAGCGGCATCAAAGTTTCTAAATCACTGGATAAAACAGAATACGAGAAAGAGCGGTATGCTAAAGTCAATCAGGAAGTGGCTGCCCGTGAACGTATGGCGACTTTCCATATGTCCATAACCAATCCGACCATCAATCTGATCCTGAATACGGGATTGACGCTGGTGATCATTATCGGCGCCTCGATGGTGAAAAACGGTCTGTCGCAGCCCGGAACGATCATTGCTTTTCTCTCTTACTTCATTCAGATTACCAACTCGCTCCTGTCGCTGAACAGCATATTTGTCATCTACAACCGGGCTTCCGCTTCCTCGGAACGGATCAATGAGATATTGACCGAGCCGCTGGCAGAGGAGCAGAAAGTTCTGCCGCCCTTGGCGGATGAGCACCCGCCTGCCGGCTCGCCCACGCCGGAACCGGCGTCCGGCAGTCCGATCCCCCATATTGTTTTTGATCACGTCAGTTTTGCTTATACGGATAAGAAACTCATCCTGGAAGATATCAGCTTTACCTTGCGGCATGGGGAGACCTTAGGCATTATCGGCGCCACCGGAAGCGGTAAAAGCACCATGATTCAATTATTGCTACGCCTGTATGAACGCAGCGGCGGTTCAATACAAATTGACGGCCGGCTAATCGAAACGATTCCGGTTGACGAGCTGCACCGGATGTTCGGCGTTGTCTTCCAAAATGATTTCCTCTATGGCGACAGCCTGGCCAACAATATTGATTTCGGACGGGGACTAACCCCGGACGAGCTGCAGAAAGCCGTGCAGGACGCTCAGGCCAGGCAATTCATTCAAGAAAAAGAAAACGGTTTGGAATACCGGCTGACCAGCAAAGCCACCAACCTCAGCGGCGGACAGAAACAGCGTGTCCTGCTGGCCCGCGCCCTGGCCGGATCGCCGAAGATTCTGATCCTCGATGATGCCTCGAGCGCCCTGGATTTCCAGACCGATGCCCGATTGCGGCACGCCCTGGCCGCGCATTACGCGGATACGACGACACTGATCGTCGGGCAAAGGGTCAGTTCGGTCATGCATGCCAAACATATTCTGGTGCTGGAAAACGGCCGAACCCTGGGTTATGGCACACATGCCGAATTACTGGCAAATTGTCCGGTCTATCGCGAAATCAGTGAACAGCAGATGGGAGCGCCGGCTCAAACCGCCGGCAGTCCGGCGCCGGAAGGGCAGACTCAGGCGAAACAGCCTTCACCGCCGGTAAAATTCACAGATAAAGGAGCCGGTACTTATGCCGCCAGGACCTAATTTACCCGGTAAAGGTGTTCCGGATAAACCTAAAGATTTCAAGAAAGTCATACGCCGGCTCGGACATTATGTCCGCAGGGAAATTCCGCTCATCCTGCTGGCTTTTTTCATGACCGTCGCCGGCAATGTGCTGGGTCTTCTGGGGCCCGGTCTTTCCGGCAAAGCGATCAACGCCATGGGAATCAGCCCGGCGCAGGTCGATATGGCGGCCGTCGGGTATTATGCAATATTCATGCTGGCTGCTTATCTGGGCTCTTCGGTTTTTTCCTTTCTGACCTCACGCCTGATGATCGTCATTGCTCAGCGGATTGCCGCCCGGATGCGTCAGGACACGTTCAATAAAATCGTCGAATTGCCCCTGAGTTACATCGATAATCACCAGGCGGGCGATCTGGTTTCAAGAATTTCGTATGACATTGATGTTATTAATTCCTCTTTAACCAATGATCTCTTACAGATTGCGGCATCGGTCATCACCATCATCGGTTCCTTAATCATGATGCTCCGCATATCGCCCAGCCTGTCCCTGATTTTTGCCGTCACCGTGCCGCTGTCGATTGTTCTGACCCGCTATCGGGTTCGCAAAACACGGCCTCTGTTCAGCCGCCGTTCGCGGGAACTGGGCGCCATGAACGGTTTTGTGGAGGAAATCCTCACCGGTCAGAAGACGATCCGCAGCTATAATCGAGAAGAGGTCTTCACCAGCCGGTTTAACGAACGCAATTCGGAAGCGACCTCAGCGTATTACAAAGCGGATTATCAGGGCGCGATCAACGGACCGACCGTCAACCTGATCAACAACCTGTCGCTGGCCATGATCAGCATGTTCGGCGCGCTTTTATATCTGGGGGAGAAATTATTGATCGGTGACTTATCGGCTTTTGTACTCTACTCCCGCAAGTTCTCCGGCCCGATCAATGAAATCGCCAACATCACCGGCGATCTGCAGTCGGCCGCCTCGGCCGCCGAACGTGTTTTCACTCTGCTGGACCAGCCCTCGGAGCCTGCCGACAATCCGGACGCCCTAACCCTTGCCGATGTCCGGGGCGATGTGGCTCTGGAACACCTTCATTTCAGTTATATATCCGGAACGGAGATTATCCGCGATCTTAGCCTGAAAGCGTCAAAAGGCAGCTTGATTGCCATCGTCGGCCCTACAGGCGCCGGCAAAACGACGTTGATCAACCTTTTAATGCGGTTTTATGATCCGCAGTCCGGCATCATCAGCGTTGACGGCCACAATACCCGGGATGTAACCCGCTGCTCGCTCCGCCGCTCCTTCGCTATGGTGCTTCAGGACACATGGCTTTTTGAAGGCAGCATCCGGGATAATATAGCTTACGGCCGGCCGGATGCCAGCCTGGAGGAAATCAAGGCGGCAGCCGCTGCCGCGCACATGGACCGTTTTATCGAAGCGCAAGCCAACGGGTATGATACCATTATCAGCGACGGCGCCGGCAATATATCGCAAGGCCAGAAACAACTGCTGACGATCGCGCGCGCGATGCTGCTGAATGAACCGATGCTGATTCTTGATGAAGCGACCTCCAATGTGGACAGCCGGACAGAGCGGCAGATCCAGGACGCGATGAATAAATTAATGGAAGGCCGGACGTCCTTTGTCATCGCCCACCGCCTTTCCACCATTCAAAACGCAGATAATATTCTCGTGGTCATGAATGGTGAAATCGTTGAGCAGGGCAAGCATCAAGACCTGCTCGAACGGAACGGGACCTACGCGAAACTTTACCAGGCTCAGTTTCTGTAAATAACCGTGCTGTTATAGCGGTATGACAAAACATGAGGTATGTTTTATTGATTGACAAATCAAAGAAAATTATTAGTGTTATAATACACCTATCGGCACAATGCAGTGATAAGGAGTGAGAACAATGGGTGACAAAAATCCGAAAAAAATGAAGAAGAAGAAAAAGGTTGTAGAAAAGACCGTCGCGCAGCCGGCTGCTGCTGCGGAAACCGTGCCGGCTAAGAAAGCAAAGAAGTAATCAGCGGGAAATTTCATGTTGTACGCAGTCGTCATAAAGACTGGCAATGTTAATTGCGAGGTAAATTATGGACGCGTTGATTTACATTTTGATCCCTGTCGCGGCAGTACTGGTCGGTATAATCATTGTCTTGAAAATTGTCGGATTCAGGATCATTCCCAACAACAAGATCGCGGTTGTAGAAAAATGGTGGTCCGGCAAGGGGTCCCTGAATGAGCAGATTATTGCCCTCAAAGGCGAAGCGGGATATCAACCTCAGATCGTTCGCGGCGGCATCCATTTTTTAACGCCGTTGATGTACAAGGTTCACATTTGTCCGCTCGTTACTGTTCCGCAGGGGCAGATCGCTTATGTCTTCGCCCGTGACGGCAAACCGCTGGAACCGATCCAGACACTCGGCAAAGTGATTCCGGAGGGCAGCAATTTCCAGGATACCCGGGGCTTTTTGTTAAACGGCGGTCAAAAGGGTCCCCAGCGGGGGATTATCAGGGAAGGCACCTATGCCTTCAACCTGGCTCAGTTCGTCATCATAACCGAAGCCAAGATCTACTATCTGCCGATGGGAACCAGTTCTGAAGAATCGACGATCGCCAGGATGGCGGAATTGCTCAGAGACCGGGAAGGCTTCAAGCCGCTCGTCATCAAGGGAAGTGACGATAAGGTTGGCATTGTAACGGTTCACGACGGTCTCTCCCTGAATCGTGACGATATCATAGCGCCGGCTGTCGGCGATGATCCGAATTATCCGGATATCTATCACAATAATTTCCAGGATCCCGAAAAATTTCTCAAAGCCGGCGGATTTCGGGGCCGGCAATATCAGGTTTTGGTTGAAGGGACTTATTTTATCAATCGATTCTTCGCAACCGTGGAACTGATCGAAAAAACGCTGATCGACGTCGGCTACGTCGGGGTGGTTGTATCTTACATCGGACCCAAAGGCGTCGATTCAACCGGCGAGGATTACAAGCACGGCGAATTAGTGGAAAAAGGCTCCCGCGGCGTCT
>CAYRWC010000187.1:0-5811 GCA_964427795.1 uncultured Oscillospiraceae bacterium
CGTTCCAGGATGTTTTTAACGATCGACAAGCCCAGCCCGGTTCCGACGACGGCGCGGCGATGAACCTTGGATCCTTTATAATAACGGTCCCAGATATAAGGCAGCTGTTCCGGTAAAATCCCTTCCCCGCTGTCCCGGACTTCAATCCGCACCCAGGAGTCGCCGATGATCTGGCGGATGGTCACTTTTTTATCGGCGCCGGTATAATTGATGGCATTATTGATCAGATTGTGCAGGACCTGGTCGATCCGGTTTTCATCAGCCTGAACAAAGGCTTCCTGATCAGCCTGCAAGGCTATATCATAACCGTCCTGTTCGACCAGTTTATTGTAGCGCTCCAAGGTCTTGCGGATCGATTCGGTCAGATTGTACGGCTTGATTTCCAGATCCTGGCCGCCGGACTGCAGCTTGGAGAGATCCAGCAAGTCGTTGACCAGGGTCGTCAGCCTCTTGGATTCGTCGATGATGACCTGGACGTTTTCCGGACTGTTCTCGCCCGGCAGGTCGCGCATGACTTCGGCATAACCGCCGATCATGGTCAAGGGGGTTCTCAGGTCATGCGATACATTGGCGATCAGCTCGCGCCGCAGCGATTCGACCTGATTCAGTTCGACCGCCGCATGGTTCAGCGTATCGGCCAATTCGGCTATTTCCTTATAGCCGGACGATGTGAATTGCACCTGATAATTGCCTTTGGCCAGCTCGCGCGACCGTTCGTTGATCTGGATGATCGGCCGGGCGACCCGCTTCGACAAAACCAGAGCCAGCAAAAGCGATAAAACAACCAGGATCAGCGTTATGATCAACATCTGGCTGCGCAAAGTCTCCACCGTGCTGTTGACCGGCGTCAAAATGGCGTTTATCAGAATCACCGCTTGGGTTCCGTCGGCCAGAACCACCGTCTTGGCATAAATGATGGTATCCAGCATGCCGCTGTCCCGATTGGGCACGCGGCCGACAAAGCGGCCCGAATCATAATGATCGTCTTTAAAATTGGCCCGATCGAAGTATTCGAGGTACGATCCGTCCGCTTCCTGCGCTTTGCTGAAAAAACGCTGCAGCTCGTTCATCGGCAGCAGCCGGAGAATGCCGCCGCCGGCCAGAACATCCGCGTAGCCGATCGTATTGTTTTTCTCATCAAAAATTAGGATGCCCAGCTCATGTTCCTGAGCCATGCGGTTGATCAGCGTGCCTAATTCTTCGTTATTGATGTTATCGCTCAGGGTTTCCGCCGTGCTTTTGATCATGCCGGTTTTAATGCTGCGGTAGAAATCATCCAGAAAGACGATTTGAAAAAGCCAGAGCAGGATCAGCATGACGCAAGAAAAAAGCAAAAAGGATAAAAATATATTCCATTTTACCCCTAAGCGTCTTTTCGGCACATTCTTTACGGACCATTTATTCTTTAATTTATTTAATTTATCTGCCAATTTCGCCGATTTAAGTTTCAAAACGGTATCCTACCCCTCTGAGCGTGACGATAAATTTCCGGTAATCGCCTAAACTGTTGCGTAGAAGCTTGATATGCGTGTCGAGCGTCCGGTCGTCGCCGAAAAAATCATACCCCCAGACTTCCGATAATAAACGTTCGCGGGTCAGGGCGATGCTGCGGTTGCGCACCAGGAAAAACAACAAGTCATATTCTTTCGGGGAGAGATCGATTTTCACATCGTCGACGTAAACCATCCGGCCGGTAAAATCGATCGTCAACCCCTCAAAGCGGACGACGTCCCGCTCCGCCGGCGCCGCGGTTTTCTGATTGCGGGTAATCAGCACATTGAGGCGAAACATCAGTTCTTTCGGAGAGAAGGGTTTCACGACATAGTCGTCGATGCCCAGCTCGAAACCGTGGATCTTGTCGTATTCCTCGCCGCGGGCCGACAGCATCAGAACCGGCATGTGCTTTGTCTTGAAAATTTCGCGGCAGGCCGAGAATCCGTCCAGCTCAGGCATCATCACATCCATGACGACAGCGTCGAAATCCTGTTCGCGGCAGAGGTGAACGGCAGCCATCCCGTCGGCGGCTTCCGTAACGTGATAACCTTCGAATTCCGCGTATTTGCGAATCATCAAACGGATTTTCTGTTCATCGTCAACAATGAGAATACGATTCATCTGCTGCTTCACCTCTTTGCCTCATTATACAAGGAATCAGTCCGGTTTGTATTCATCCAGTTTGAGCTGCAAGGACAACTCCCTGTTGCTGCGCAGAATCTTAATTGTAACCGTGTCCCCGACCGCGTGCTGATCCAGCGCCGCGTTCAGGTCAGCGGATGTCGATACGGCGGTATCGTCGATACTGAGAATACAGTCGCCGCTGGTGAAGCCCGCCGATGAGGCATTGCTGCCGTCCGTCACTTTCAAGACATAGACCCCCAGCTGGGATACCCGGTACATCATGGCGGTCTGTTCGGAGCTGATATCGATCAGGGTCATGCCCAGATCGATCCGGCCTTGAACATATCCGTAATCGATCAGTTGGTTGATGATCGGAACAATATCATTGACCGGTATGGCGAAGCCCAGGCCTTCCACATCCGTCCCGGACGACTTGGCGACAACCAGCCCGATCAGGCAGCCCTGGCTGTTGAACAAGCCGCCGCCGGAATTTCCCGGATTGATCGCCGCGTTCGTCTGTAAAAGGTTCATCGTTTCATCATCGATCGTTATTTCCCGATCCAAGGCGCTGATTATGCCGTCGGTAACCGTGCCGCCCAGTTCGCCGAGCGGATTGCCGATGGCTACGGCCAGATCGCCGACCGCCAGAGCGTCGGAATCGCCAAAAGTAACCGCGGTCAGACCTGTCGCGTCGATTTTTATAATGGCGACATCCGTCTGCGCGTCGGTGCCGACCAGTGTCGCGTCGTACGTTGTTCCGTCGGTCAGGCGGACCTTGATCGAATTGGCGTCTTCAATGACATGGTTATTGGTCATGATCAGGCCGTCGGCCGATATGATCACGCCGCTGCCGGCGCCTTCGGAAATATATTGCTGCATGCGCTGTCCGGAAACCATAACTTCCGTCGTTATTTCCACAACGGAAGGCGACGCTATGGCGGCAATTTCCGTAACGCTGAGATCGGCGGCCAAGCCGGACTGGCTGCCGGCCGTCTTGATGGTTGAAGCCGCTGTTGCCGCGGCTTGCTGCGTCGTTCCGCCGCTAGTCCCGGCGGTCGCGGTTTCCGTCGCAACCACGGATGTCGATGTGCCCGCGGCCTGATTGATTCGATTCAGCGCGGCGGCCGCCATGCCGCCGCCAAAACCTGCTGCGCCACATAATAAAACGGTTACGGCCAGTATCAGGCCGAGATTTTTTTTCATCATAACCATAAAATCCACCTCCCTAAGCGGATGGCCGGCTGTTCTCTGCGGCCGGCATTTTTATCTTAACCGGCTGATGTGATGATTGTCTGAACGCCGCCTGAAAGCTGGGAAAATAAGCGCCGGGTCCGTCCGGCGGCGGGCGCGGCGGATCCGGGTTGCCTTTATCAGATTTTCCGATATCATAGAAGGGAGGCGATAGCCTATACGAGGGAGTTTAGACAACATGCGGCAAGAGAACCGGTCCCATTCGCTGAATCAGGTCATGCGGCAACTCCGGCTGCGTATTTACCCGCCGTTGGAACAGGACTCCGGCAGCCGCCTGGCCACCCAGCTGGCTGTCGAAGGCCTTTTAGCGGCGGTCGTTCTCAATCTGGCGACTGTGTATACCTCGATGTTTGCCAGCCGCATGGGCGCCAACGACAATCAGATCGGCTATATTTCGTCATTACCGCAGCTTTTTGCCCTGATCGCGCTGCTCCCCGGCGCCATCCTGACCGGCCGCTTGCGCGACCGCCGCCGGCCGGTAGAAGTCTCTCTGGTTCTGGCCGGCTTATTTTACGGGCTTGCCGGCTTGGCGCCTTATTTCAGCGAACAGCGGGTCTGGTTTCTGATCGGCATGGTTTCGCTGGCCAACGCGCCTATGGCGCTCTACAACGCAACCTGGCAGAATTACTTTTCCGATGTTGTTCCGATTTCGCGGCGAAACAATCATTATACCTTACGGACGTCCATGACGTTCTTCGCCGGTATCGTCGTGGTTCAGGCCAGCGGCATCATCCTGGGCAACGCCGGTTCGGACAGCCGGCGGATCCTGATGTATCAGGTATGCTACTGGCTGTCTTTCTTTATTTCCTTGCTGCAGCTCCTTGTCCTGCGCCAGGGGCCGAAAGATATATCGGAACATAAAAGCGCCGGCTGGCAGGATCTGCTGGCCGCTTTCCGAGAAATAGCCCATAACCGCAAATTTATGGCCTTTTTCAGCGTATCGGTTCTTTTCCACAGCGGCTGGTATTTTGCCTGGCCTATCTTTTTTATTGCCCAGGTCAAATATATGCACGCCAACGAGGCCTGGCTCAGTTATATAACCGTTTCATCCAGCCTGCTGCAATGGCTGACGGTCCGTCCCTGGGGCAAATACATCGAACGCTGCGGGATCCGGAAAGCGCTGATCATCGGGGCGGCAGGGCTGGCGATCAACCCGTTTCTGACGGCACTGGCCGCTTATCTGCCGGTACCGCTGCAGCTGCCGATGCTGCTCGCTTTCAATCTGATCAATGCCTGCACGTTCAGCGCTTTCCAGCTCTCGGTTTTGCAATGTCTGCTGGAAGTCGTTCCCCAGCGCCATAAACCGCTGAATCTGTCTATCTATACGTCCGCTCTGCTCCTGGCCAACACGATCATGCCGATTTTGGGCGTCCGGATCTACAGCGCGGCCGGCGCCGATTTAACGGCGATGACCCTGACCATGACGGCAGCCACCGGCATCCGCCTGCTCGGCGCGTTTTTATTCTGGCGGCGCTGGCGGCGGCTGCGCCATGAACCGGACAGCGGCATCCGGGATTGACCGAACGTATCCGGCTGCCGGACGAAAGGTCAGGCCTGGTCAGATCCTGCCGCGCCTAAAATCGCGGCGGTTTCTTTAAGCTGGCGGCGAATGGCGATCGACTGCGGGCACTTGCTCTCGCAAAGGCCGCATTCCACACAAGCGTCGGCTTTTTTCCCGGGCAGCGATTCCTGCGTGCCGATCTGGGCATATTGAGCCCGGGCATACTCGGTTAAGCCATAAATCCGATGATCGTTCATCAGTTTAAAATTCAAAGGGATGTTCACGCCCTGCGGGCAAGGCATACAATAACGGCAGCCGGTGCAATAGAGATCGGCCAGTTTCTTGTTGTCATCGAGCGCCCGTTCAATCCCGACTAATTCACGGCATGACAGCGGCGCGGTATCCGATGCGATGCGGACATTTTCCTCGACCATCTCCAGCGAGCTCATGCCCGACAGAGCGCAATGGACGCCGGTATTGGCCAGGACAAAACGCAGGGCGATCTCGGCGCTGCTGTAAAACCGATCCGGCAGCAGGTCGCGAATGGCTGCCGAAGGCGTCGCCAGGCGGCCGCCGCCGACCGGCCCCATGACGGCAACGCCCAGGCCGAGAGCCGCCGCGTGAGCGATGCTGCGCTCATTGGCGCGATCCAGCAAGTTGTATTGGCAAAGCACCGAATCGAAGTAACCGGTATCGATCAAACGGATCATATTCTCCGGCTTGTCATGAAAAGAAAAGGAGAGGTGTTTGATCAAACCTTCTTCTTTAGCCCGGAACGCTTCTTCCAGCGGTCCGTCCGGCACATTGATGCTATGTTCGTAAGTCTCCCAGTCGATGCCCCACATATGATAGAAATCGATCGATTCAACATCGAGCTTGCGCAAGGATCTCTCCAGACGCTCCCGCCAATGGGAGCCCGAAGAATCTTCAACCGGATCCTT
>CAYRWC010000188.1:0-5804 GCA_964427795.1 uncultured Oscillospiraceae bacterium
AACCGGACGGATGGAAATTTCCGGATCGATCAGGCCGGTCGGCCGGATAATCTGCTCGACGACCTGACCGGTGTGCTCCGCTTCGTAAACCGAAGGCGTGGCGCTGACAAAAATCGTCTGGCCCATGCGCTTTTCGAATTCGGCAAACCGCAAAGGCCGGTTGTCAAAAGCCGACGGCAGCCGGAAACCATAATCGACCAAGGCTTCCTTGCGCGAACGGTCGCCGTTGAACATGGCGCCGACTTGCGGGATCGTGACATGGGATTCGTCGATCATCAGCAGATAGTCGGACGGGAAAAAGTCGATCAGGGTATACGGAGCGGTTCCGGCCGCGCGGCCGGACAAATGGCGCGAATAATTTTCGATGCCTTTGCAGAAACCGGTCTCCCGCAGCATTTCCAGGTCGTAGCGGGTTCGCTGCTCCAGGCGGTAGGCTTCAACCAGTTTGCCGCGGCTGCGCAGCAGAGCCAGCCGCTCTTCCAGTTCTTCACCGATGGATATCACGGCCTGCTTCATTTTGGCGTCGCTTGTCGCGTAATGTGAAGCCGGGAAAATCGAGGCATAAGAGCGGACAGCCCTGATTTTGCCGCTGATCCGGTCGACTTCGGTTATCTTCTCGATTTCTTCGCCAAAGAAGGATACCCGCGTGATCACGTCCTCGGAGGAAGACTGGTAGATATCCAGAGTGTCGCCGCGAACGCGGAAACTGCCGCGTCGCGTCTCAAAATCGTTGCGGTTGTATTGGATGTCGATCAGCTCGCGGATCACTTCATCCCGGTCTTTGCGCATGCCGGGGCGGAGATGGACCATCAGGTCGCGGTAATCTGCCGGATCGCCCAAACCGTAAATGCAGGATACCGAAGCGACCACGATGACATCGCGCCGTTCCAGAAGCGATGCCGTGGCCGAATGGCGAAGCCGGTCGATTTCATCATTGATCGCCGAATCTTTCTCGATATAGGTATCCGTTGCCGCGATATAGGCTTCCGGCTGGTAATAGTCATAATAGCTGACAAAATATTCCACCGCGTTGTTCGGGAAAAAAGCCTTGAATTCGGCAGCCAGCTGAGCGGCCAGCGTTTTGTTGTGGGCTACGACCAGCGTGGGCCGCTGCACTCTCTCAATAACATTGGCCATGGTGAAGGTTTTACCCGATCCGGTTACACCCAGCAGAGTCTGGGCGGCCAGGCCGTCTTCCAGGCCGCGCACCAGCATGTCGATAGCCTGCGGCTGGTCGCCGCACGGCTTCATATCCGATTCGATCTTAAAATCCGGCATCCTGACACCTGTACTTTCCGGCTCCGCGCCGTTAAACGAATTTATGTTCTGATTATACCATAGATTCTGTCAGAAAACCGTCATGAAACAGAATCGATACGATCCTGGCGGCAGCCGGCCATTGCCGCGCCGCCGTAATGGGGTTATAATAACGCCACAGCTTTTTCACAAGGCACCCGCTCCGGTGGGTGTATTGTTGTATCACGACATCAAGATCAGGAAATGTCCGGTTACTGCCGGACCATTCAAGGGGGAATCATCATGTATCCGACCATTCCGGTCACACGCAATCCGCATCCGGCAGCCAAACCGGCAGCCGACGCCAAACTGGGTTTTGGCCAGATCTTTACCGACCACATGTTTGTCATGGATTATGAGGAAGGAAAGGGCTGGATTGATCCGCGCATCGTACCGTACGCCCCGCTCAGCCTCGATCCGTCCGCCATGGTCTTCCATTACGGGCAAGCCATTTTCGAAGGCCTGAAGGCCTATCGCACCCCCGACGGCGCGATCAGCCTGTTCCGGCCGCGCCTCAATTTCGAGCGGGTCAATTCATCGAACGCGCGGATGGTCATTCCGCAGATCGATCCCGATTTCTGCGTTCATGCCCTGAAGCAGCTGGTTCGCCTGGAAGCCGACTGGGTTCCGTCGGCGCCGGGAACATCCCTCTATATCCGCCCGTTTATCATCGCCACCGACCCGTATCTGGGCGTCCGCCCTTCACATACTTATAAAATGCTGATTATACTCTCGCCGTCCGGCGCCTATTATCCGCAAGGTCTGAATCCGGTCAACATCTACGTTGAGGACGAATATGTCCGCGCCGTCAAGGGCGGCACCGGTTTCGCCAAAACGCCGGGCAATTACGCCGCCAGCTTAATTTCCCAGGCCAATGCTTACGCGTCCGGCTATGTCCAGGTGCTCTGGCTGGATGGCGTTCACCGCCGTTATATCGAAGAAGTCGGTTCCATGAACGTTTTCTTTGTCATCGACGGCAAAGTTGTCACGCCGGCTTTGAACGGCAGCATTTTGCCCGGCATTACCCGCCGGACCGTTCTGGAACTGGCCCAGGCGCTCGGGTATCAGACCGAAGAACGCCGGATCGACATCCACGAATTCTGCGAACTGGCCAAAAGCGGCCATGTCAGCGAAGTCTTCGGTTCCGGAACCGCCGCGGTCATCTCGCCGGTCGGCGAGTTGAAATATGAGCAGGACATCATGACGTTCAATAATGGTCAGATCGGCGAATTGAGCCAGAAGTTCTACGATACCATCACCGGTATCCAGTTCGGTTTGCTGCCGGACACTTACGGCTGGATGGAAAAAATCTGATCTTCACCTAATATTCCGTTAGGTATTGAACCGGACCAGAAACACAAACAAGCCGGCACGGCGTTGATTTCCATACGGGAAAACAGCCGGGCGGCTTGTTTTTTTCGGGAAACGGCGTTTGTTGTGAAACGACGCCTGTTGTGAAACGGCGTTTTTCGGGAAACAACACCTGTCGGGAAACGGCGCCGATCCCGATTCATTCCGGTCAGTGATTGAACAGATCGTAACTTTCGGACGAAACGGCCCGGACATCCTGCAAATGATACAATCCCTGGCTGTCCGGTCCGGACAAGTACAGAAGGAGCATTTGACCGTTTTCCAGGCGCATCAGGACATAGTTGGCATATAAGGCGTCATCCGTCATCGACTTGTTGAACTCGCCGAATGACTGCCGGTTGACTTTTTCACGGGCCGCCTGAGTAAATAAGGATTGAAAAGCGTCGTAATCATTGGCGCTGATGGCATTTTTCGCCAGCAAGGCCAGGTTTTCCGCGCTGTCTGGCTTAACGTCCTGCTTGCGGCCGCAGGATCCGGCAATGAGGATGACAATGATCGCCAAAACCAAAATACCTGCAACAGCGGCCAGAATAATCAGTTTTTTCTTCGTCACGCTCACACCCCGCTCTCTTGGTTATTTCAGATCCTTGGTATTTTTCTGAATCATGACCAGCATGGCCGTCAATTGCTCCTCCAGATCATTCAGCCGCTTGCGGGCGTATTCAATCGCGCCGGCGCGGATCTGACGAGCTGAATTATTGGCGGCTTCAACAGTTTGAGCCGCTTGCTGGCGGGCTTGCTGCGTGATCTCATGTTCGTCGATCATAGCCGCCATGCGCGACTCAGCCTCGCGCATCATATTTTCCGCTTCTTTACGCGCTTCGGCGATAAGCTGACGGTTTTGTTCCAACAGCCAGCGAGCCTGTTTCAATTCTGCCGGAAGATTGTCGCGGATCATGCCGATCAGAACCAGCATTTCCTCACGATCCACCAGGCAGCTGTTGGAAAAAGGCAGCGCTTTGGCCGATTCGACACTATTTTCCAGGCGATCAAGCAATTCGGCTGTGCTTTGATCCTGACTTTTGGTTGGATTATGCTCATACATGGCTGTTATGTCATCCTCCGGTTCAATCTGATTGGTGCGTCTTCGGCTCATAACGGCCAAAATGGCGCATGATTTTTTCAACAAGGGCCGGCGGAACCATGCCGGATATATCGCCGCCGTATGAAGCCACCTCCCGCACGATCGACGAACTGGTGAAAGCCAGGTCGCTGCGGCACGGCAGCAGGCAGGTTTCAAAATCTGCGCAGAGCAGCTTATTCGCGGCGGCAAATTCCGCTTCGAAACGGAAATCCGACTCGCTGCGCAAACCGCGTATAACGGCGCAGGCTGATTTCTGCCGATAAAAATCGACAATAAGCCCGTCAAAATGATCGACCGAAACGGTCGGCAGATCCTTGACCGCCAGCCGGAGCATCTCCAGCCGGTCGGTTACGGAAAAACAGGGTTTTTTATTACTGTTGGCGAGAATGACGACATATAGATGATCGCATAAACGCGCCGCCCGGCGGACAATGTCCACATGGCCGTTGGTGACCGGATCAAATGTCCCCGGATAAATCATGATCCGCACCGGATCACCACCCTTCACCTCTCCGAAGAACCGATCCGCGCCGCCGGTCCGATTGGTTAATCCGGTCCGGAATTGGCCTTTTGCACAGACTGCTCCCCTAGATGCTTCTGATAAAATGATAGCATTGCCATACCATACTGGCAACTTCGGTTCAATTGCAAATTAGTTACAAATGACGGCGCCTGACTGCCGGAATCATGTTCAAGCACCAAAATGCCGCTGTCTTTTAATAAAATACCCAGTTCGGGCGCTAAATGACTAAAGTCCGCTAACGCCGTTTTATAAGGCGGATCCATAAAAATAACTTCAAAACGGCAGCCGTCGGCAACCAGACGGGAAACAACGGTAAACACATTGCCGGCCAACAAAGTCGCTTGATCTGTCAAATGGGTCTTGGCCAGATTCATCTTGATGATTTGCAGACTCGGCCGCGCCTGTTCGACCAGCACAACCGGCCGCGAGCCGCGCGACGCCGCTTCCAAACCGATTTGACCGGTTCCGGCGTAAAGATCCAAAAAACCGTCGGCCGGAAGCGCCGGCGTCAATATCGAAAAAAGCGCTTCTTTAACGCGGTCCGCCGTCGGACGAGTCTGGTCGCCGCGTGGCGCCGACAAATGAGTGCCGCGGGCAGATCCTGAGATGACACGGGGCATAAGCTTCCTCCTTCATTTACTTAAAGGCCGTCTTCTATAAACCGATATTGGCAAAAGCTTCGCCGAAGCGAGCCAGCATAGCTTTTCTGGCAGCCTGATGTTCAGGCAGGCGCAAGTCGGGATCGCGTTCGGCCAGCTCCTGCAGGCATTTCTGCACCCTTTTCAGAATCATGCCGTCCCGGTATAAATTAGCGATGCGCATAGCCGGCAATCCATGCTGCCGCGTACCGAAAAAATCGCCGGGTCCGCGTAATTCCAGATCTTTTTCGGCAACCGTCAGCCCGTCGGCAGCATGGCACAGCGTACGCAGCCGCTCTCTTGCCCGCTCGTCCTGTGCATCGCTCAGTAAAATGCAGACCGAACGGTATTCGCCGCGGCCGATTCGGCCGCGCAATTGATGCAGCTGCGCCAGGCCGAACCGTTCGGCATTTTCAACGACCATCAGCGCCGCATTGGGGTTGTCGACGCCGACTTCGATGACTGTGGTGCTGACCAGAATCTGGATCGCGCCGGACATAAATTCATCCATAACCAAGTCCTTGGCTTTCTGTTTCAAGCTGCCGTGCAAAAGGCCCAGATGCAGGTCGGGAAATACCTCTTGCGACAGCCGGTTGTAGGTCCTGATCGCTGATTCAAGATCCGTCTTTGATTGCTCTTCGATCATCGGACATACGACATAGACCTGGCGGCCTTCCTGAACAAAACGGCGCATCAGCTGTTCTATCCTGGACCGGTCCGCGTCGGCGGCCGTATAGGTTTCGATTGGCCGGCGGCCCGCCGGCAGCTGATCGATAATCGACAAGTCCAGATCCCCATACAGAATTAATGCCAGAGACCGGGGAATCGGCGTAGCGGACATCACCAGAATATGCGGTTCGCCGACAGGCGGGCCGGACGGGACATCTTCTGC
>CAYRWC010000189.1:0-834 GCA_964427795.1 uncultured Oscillospiraceae bacterium
AGGATGCGCCGCTCTTTTTTACCATGAAGGGGATAACCGAAGAATTATTTCTGAACCTTGGCTTGTCACGGGTTGCCATCGGTCCCGCTAGACCGGGATCTTGCCCCTGGCTGCATCCCGGCCGCTGCGCGGCAGTCGAGCTTGATGGCCGGCTGATCGGCCAGATCGGTGAAATTCATCCGGATGTTGCCGCCCAATTCGCTGTGCCGCCTCGCATGGTTCTCCTCGATCTGATCGTCGATCCACTTGTTGAAAAGGCAAGTGAAAAACGGCAATTCAAAGCTTTGCCCCGTTTCCCGGCAGTTACCCGCGACCTGGCGTTGCTTGTCGACCGGTCCATACCGGCCTCCGCGCTTAATCAGGCTATTGTCGAGGCCGGCGGCGAATTGCTTGAACAGATTCGTTTGTTTGATGTCTATCAGGGACCGCAGGTTGCCGGCGGCAAGAAATCAATGGCATACAGTCTGGTTTTCCGCGCGGCCGACCGAACATTAAATGATGAGGCTATAACGCCGGTCATGCAGCGCATATTGGATACTCTCCGTGATAAAACCGGCGCTCAGCTGCGCGAATAGGGCCAAGCAACCCAACGGACGCAGCTATAACCTATCGATTCAGGCAAGAAAGTCTACTAAATACATTGAATATTCGTTTGTTTTGATGTATAAATATGCGTGTTTAGTGGCGATCTACCCCAGCGATGACTGCAGGTTGACAACCCTGCCACTGGCTAAGAGGCACCTGAATCAGAAATGAAATTTGAAAGATGGAGTGTGCGTATTTGTGAAGAAGTATTTAAAAACTGCCGCCGTAATTCTGGCAACAGTCACGATG
>CAYRWC010000189.1:844-5754 GCA_964427795.1 uncultured Oscillospiraceae bacterium
AGCGGAGCGGGTTCCGATTCGATTCAAATTGGCACGAAAGATGATCTGAAAGACAAAATCATCGGTGTTCAGCTGGGAACGACCGGCGATGATCTGGCGTCGAAAGATACCGGAGCGAAAACTGTTGAGCGTTACAGTCAATATGTCGACGCGATCACGTCGTTGAAGCAGAAAAAAATCGATTGCATCGTCATGGATAAGGATACGGCCGATACTTATGTTAAGGCCAACACCGATCTGACAATCCTTGATGTCGGTTTTGAGCCGGAGCAGTATGCCATGGCTGTGAAAAAGGGCGACAGTGAGCTGCAAAAGACGATCAACGAAGTCATCGCCGAAATGAAAGCCGACGGTTCTCTGGCCCAATCGCTTGAGTCCCACAAAGATCAAAAAGGCGTGGCGCCCGATTACAACACCGGCGCGGCCGGCGGCAAATTGATTGTCGGTACGGAAGCCGGTTTCCCGCCTTATGAGTATCTGAGCGGCGATAATGTTATCGGCACCGATCCTGACGTCATGGCGCGGGTAGCCAAGAAACTCGGCAAAGAGCTGGTTTTTGAGAACATGGCTTTTGACGGTCTGATTCCGGCACTGCAGAGCGGCAAGATCAACGCGATCGCCGCCGGCATGACCATCAATGATGAAAGAAAAGTCAACGTTGATTTTTCCGATACTTATGTCGATGCGTCACAGGTTGTCGTGCTGCGCAAAACCAGCGTAAAGAAGTAAGGATGAATAGGCCCGATCGGCGGGCTAGATTTTGAATTCTGCTTGTTGGCAGCTGAGTTTTCAGCTGCCAACAAATCTGTACAGCATTGGGAATGGTCTGCGTGATCATCAGGAGGCTCCCATGATACCAATAAATTCCCGACGACCGCAAAACCATGTTTCTGCCATCATGACAGGGATTGTCCTGCTGCTTGCTCTCGCATTCGGACTGGTTGTCGCTTTTCAAGAACGTTTAGGACTGAATGTACTTTTTTTAAGCAATCTGAAGATTAATTTCATTAACAATTTTATCGTTGATTCCCGATATCTCTGGCTAGTCCGGGGTTTGGGCCAGACTCTGATCATCACGTTGTTTTCTACGTTGCTGGGCATCCTGATCGGTATGATCCTGGCGATTGTCAAAGTCCTGCAATATGCAGGCAAACGAATTTTTTTCCTGACGCGTTTTGCCGATATTTACCTGACCGTTATCCGCGGCACGCCGGTCGTCGTTCAACTTTTGATTATTTACTATGTGGTTTTCGGAAGCGTGCCGGTCAGCAAGACTGTTGTGGCGATAATGGCTTTCGGCATCAACAGCGGCGCTTATGTGGCGGAAATCATCCGGGCCGGGATTATGGCTGTCGACCGCGGCCAAATGGAAGCCGGCCGTTCGCTTGGTCTCAATTATTCGACGACCATGCGCAAAATCATTATGCCGCAAGCACTGAAAAATGTTTTGCCGGCACTTTTTAACGAATTGATTACCCTGCTTAAGGAAACGGCCGTTGCCGGCTATATTGCCATCGCGGACCTGACCCGGGCTGCCGATATGATCCGTTCGCGCACCTTTGACGCTTTTATGCCCCTGCTGGTGGTTGCCGCCGTCTATCTTCTGATTGTAGTCGGGCTGACCCAGCTGATGGGCCGTCTGGAAAGGAGGATGCGCCGCAGTGATAATCGTTAAGAATCTTAATAAAAGTTTTGGTGACATCGAAGTCTTGCATGATATTTCCGTAAAAATCGATGAAGGTGAAAAAATTGTCGTAATCGGGCCTTCCGGTTCGGGGAAAAGCACTTTTCTGCGCTGCCTGAACATGTTGGATACGCCGACGTCCGGCGATATCTGGATCGAAGGACAGTTGATTACCGATCCGTCCTGTGATATCAACCGGGTCCGTCAGAAAATGGGGATGGTGTTCCAGCACTTTAATTTATTCCCCCATCTGACTGTTATGGAAAACATCATTCTGGCGCCTGTTTCTTTAGGCCTCTACAATGGCGATGACGCGATAACGCGCGCCAAGGGGCTTCTAGAACGGGTTGGCTTGAAAGATAAGGCAAACGACTATCCGGTAAAATTGTCCGGCGGCCAGAAGCAGCGGATCGCCATTGCCCGGGCTTTGGCTATGAACCCGAAAATCATGCTGTTTGATGAGCCGACCTCAGCTCTGGATCCGGAAATGATCGGCGAAGTGCTCGATGTTATGAAAGAATTGGCACAAGAAGGCATGACCATGCTGGTTGTCACGCACGAAATGGGTTTTGCCCGAAAAGTTGCCAGCCGGGTCCTTTTTATGGATGAAGGGCGGATCGCTGAAGAAGGCCGGCCGGAAGATCTGTTCGGCCAGCCGGTGAATGCCCGCACCCGTGAGTTTTTATCAAAAGTACTGCCGCATTAAACAGCAGTATTGAACGTTATAATCCGGCCGCCGGTGTGTTGCCGGCCGGGTATTAACGGATATTGACGGATTTTGTCGTACGAAGGGGTCTGTAGAATAAACCGCCTCCCGATTATCGTGGTATCGGGAGGTGTTTTTTATGGCGTGGACTTTAGAAGCTGTTTTGGTGGTGCCGTTGGCCATTAGCCTGACCAGTCTGGGACTAGTGGCGGCAGGACCTTTATATGACGATGTCCGGCGGGCCGGTCGGTTGGAAGTGTTGGCCGTTAATATGCGTTTGACCGGCGATCGGATCTATGAAGCCGCAAATTTATCCGTTGGCCGCGTCTGGACGACCGGCCTGCGCACATCGCCGCAAAAATTTTTAGAAGCCGCGGATCTGATAGAGGACGGGATCAGGCAGATCGAAGATTTGCTGCCTGGCGGTAATCAGGATGAAGATTCGCCGGCCGCAAGGCAAGGATCTAGGGGAAGCGGGATGATATTGCCGTGAATAAGCGGGGCAGCCTGGCCATTTTCTTTTGTCTGGTTATTGCGGCTCTGGTGACGGTTTTCGGCGTTTGGCTGCAAGCAGCGGTTTTTCGCGTGCATGAAACCGATATTTCCCGCGCCATGTCGGCTCAGATACAAACACATCTGGCTTCTTACGACCGGAAGCTGTATGAGGAATTCGGCTTGTTTGGCTTAAAGCAGGATACCGGCGACCGACAGGTTTTTAAAAGCTGCCTGCCTGGCACGCTGCAAGATCTTCCTCTAGCGATTCAATTGCAAAAACCTGTTCTGGATGAGGAAATTTTGCGCCGACAGATTGTCCGGCATATGAAAACCCGTGTTCCGATGGTTTATCTGGAGGATCTGGCCGGCCGCGTGCGGCAATTCGGCTCCGGTTTACCTGATGTAGAGCCTTCCGGCGCTATACAGCCGGCAAATATCCGCGCGGAGGTTTTTTCCTGCGGCAGGACAAACCGACGCGCGGACACCGCATTTTTAAGCGAAAACAATCTCGGCGGCGGCCTGGCCGGCATTTTGCAGACTTGTCTGCAAAATGTGGCCGGCACATCGGTTGAAAAAACAGCAAAGACCTTGTTCGGCAGCATCATGGAAGAATTACAGGATAAAATCCTGTATGAATTGAAGAAGCAATATCGCCAATATGCCTCGTCGATTGCCGGCATCAGCCGGAATGAAACGAATTCTGTTCTTCTGGACCAGATGCCGGACTTCCTCGATCCAAAAAATTTGACAGATTCTGCCGGCAAACTGGATAATCTTTTATCTTTTGATACTTCGCCGGCTTATGAAAAACTGTGTCTGACTGAATATGTGATGGGCTATTTTCTGCCCCGCGTAACGGTTAAAACCGATTCTGCCGGAACAACATCTTTGCGGCTGCTGGACGGCCGCGATTGCGGCAGCCTGGCCGCAAGCAGGCCTGCTGAAATCGAGCAGATCCTGACCGGTCTGGATAATGCGGAAACAGCTGGTTCTATAGTCCGTCTATATCTGATTGGCATTCGCAGCATCATTCAACTGGCAGCTTTATTAACCGATGAAAGCCGCATGTCTTCGATCCGGGCAACCGCCGCGGCGATTTCCGCGGCGATAGCGGCCGTAAGCGCAGGATCGGCCGCGATAGATCCGGAATTGCTCAGTTATCTGATTGCGGGCGGGAAATCGATCGCCGCGGGATTTACCGACAGCAGCCGATTGCTTGCCGGTAAAGGGGTTGACTTATGGCCGGGAAACGGTATAGGGAATCTGAAAATCTGGTACCAGGATTTCTTGCGGCTCTTTTTATTGCTGATGCCTCAGTCAACGCTTGTGGAACGTTGCGGCTTAGTGGCGGGCAGAGTTTTGCCGGGACCATTCTATACCGTTATCCGGGTTGAGACGACTTATCGCAACCGCAATTATCAGATGGAAGGCGGGTATTCATCATGAGTATCGCCTCACTTGGACAGCGCCTGAGATGCGCTGAACGACATCGTCGAACGCGTTTCTTACGAAAAGGCGAACTTGATTCGCGGCAAGGCAGTCTAAGTCTGGAAGCTGCTCTGATCTTGCCGGGTATCATCATGCTGATCTGGTTTTTTATCAGTTTAATGAACGGCGCTACGGCGGAGATAAAATTGAAGGGCGCCCTTGACCGTACCGCATCGGAAATGAGCCTGTTAAGCCCTTTGCTTCAAATTCTGGAGGAAAAATTAAAACCGGCGCAGCCGGACGGGACGGCTGTTGCTTCCGAAAAATCAACGCTTCCCGGATTTGCAGGAGAACCGTCGTCTGATGTCTCGGATATATCGGATTTAAAAGATCTTTTTTCAACGGTGCTGCCGGGTTTTTCTTGGGAAGCATGCGCCGAAGATCTGTTGCTGGACGGTTCATCTACGCTCCTGACCGGCCAGTTGATTCTGGATAGAATGGAATACTGGCTCGATGAAGCAGAAGCCGGTCAAGCCGGCCGGCTTAGCGGTCAAACCAGCACCTGGCGCGCCGGTCTCTCATCAATTCGCTTGTATC
>CAYRWC010000190.1:0-5705 GCA_964427795.1 uncultured Oscillospiraceae bacterium
AATTGGATTTCCTTTGGCAATCATGATTTTAATGATGCTGATAAAAAGCCCGATCACGCGCGGGTGGATTATTAAGGTTTCTGTCCTGGCTTTAGCAGCAGCATCAATTACATTACTGGTTTTTCATATGAATGATGTTGTGCCCACACGGTATTCATTGTCTACCGCTCTGATTGATCCGATAATGACCATTATCCTGTTATTGATGTCGATCTATATTATAACGACGGGAATCCGCGATAAAAAATACACTGCAGTTTTTTTAGCCGGTATCCAGATATTAGGGACAATCGGCGCTGAATTCATCTTGAGCGGAGCCGAAGCCGAGCATGTTTTTCTGATTGATAATCTGGCTTTGATCATGGTACTGCTGATCGGTATCGTCGGCGGTCTCATATGCGTTTTTGCCGTCGGCTATATGGCCAAGTATCATCACCACAAGCAGGTGGAAGACCGCTCGCGTTTTTTCTTCGCCACGATATTCGCTTTCCTTTCGGCCATGTTCGGTCTGGTTTTATCGAATGATCTGATGTGGATCCTCTTTTTCTGGGAGATTACGACTTTTTGTTCTTATCTCCTGATCGGCTACCCCCAAAAGCCGGATGCTGTTCGCAACGCTTACCGCGCTCTGGTCATGAACATGGCGGGCGGTTTAGCTTTTCTGTCCGGCATTATCTGGCTTTACATGGATCAAGGCATCATCGAGCTTGATAAAATATCGAGCCTCAGTCCTGCCGCCGCGCTTATTCCAGCTGTTTTTATCAGTTTTGCCGGCATTGTCAAATCGGCGCAGCTGCCTTTTTCTTCCTGGCTGCTCGGCGCCATGGTCGCGCCGACGCCGACTTCGGCGCTCCTGCATTCCAGTACGATGGTCAAAGCCGGCGTTTACATCATTATCCGGTTATCACCGGTCTTTAAAGGCACTCCGGCCGGAACCCTGATCGCATTGATCGGCGGAGTAACCTTCCTGCTGGCGTCATTGATCGCCATATCCAAGCATAATGTTAAAAAGCTTCTGGCTTATTCGACGATATCGACGCTGGGCTTGATCGTCACGTGCGCCGGCGTCGGTACTTATCAGGCTGTATGGACCGCCATATTGCTGATGATTTTCCATGCCGTGGCGAAATCGCTGCTGTTTCTCTGCGTCGGCACGGTCGAGCAGGGGATCGAGAGTTTGAATATTGAAGATATGGACGGGCTCATCTTGCGGATGCCTAAAGTAACGATATGCCTGTTGATCGGCATTTCCGGCATGTTTATCGCTCCGTTCGGCATGCTGATCAGCAAATGGGCGGCTTTGGAAGCCTTGGTCACCGCCAATCCGCTAATTGCCTTTTTTGTTGTTTTCGGCAGCTCGGCAACTTTGTTTTTTTATACCAAATGGATGGGTAAGCTGATTATGATCATCCTGCCGGCCACCCCGCAGGAAAAATTCATTTCGGCCGATGAATGGTTTACCATGGGAACCCTTTCTTTGATGTCTGTGTTGGTTTGCGTAGCCTTTCCGATCATATCCAACCTGCTGATCGACCCCTACATTTGTTATGTTTATCAGCACATCACGTCGATGGACAGCGGCAACATCATCATCATGCTGATCATGATGGGGCTGATCCTGCTGCTGCCTTTCCAGATTCTCCTGCAGCAGAAAGGCAAGAAGCATGTTATCGCTTATCTTTGCGGCGCCAACATCACGGAAAACAAGCTGCCCTATGAAGCGAATACCCGCTTCCATACCGCCGGTCGTGAAGTTGAAGAACTGAGTCTGCGCAATTATTATTTTGAGAATTACTTTGGAGAGGACAAACTGGGTAAAATCGGGCTGCTGGCCAACATCGTTTTGCTCGCCATTTTGTTTGGAGTCGTATTATTATGAAGATTGTCGGAATAGCTGCCTTGTTTATCATTTTTGCGCCAATTCTGGGCGGCCTCCTGGCCGGACTGGACCGGATCATTTCGGCCAGAATGCAAAAAAGGAGAGGCCCCAGCATTTTTCAGGCCTTCTATGATGTTTTCAAATTATTTGAAAAGGAAAATGTCATCGTCAACACCTCGCAGAATTTTTATGTCATTTGTTTCCTGATCTTTACCATCTTTACCGGTATCCTGTTTTTTTCCGGCGAAGATATCTTGCTGACTGTTTTTTCATCGACGCTGGCCGGCATTTTCTTTGTTCTCGGCGGTTACTCGACCCATTCGCCGTACAGCTTTATCGGTTCAGAACGCGAGCTTCTGTCGATGATGTCCGACGAACCGATGGTTATCCTGATGGCGATCGGCATGTATATGGTCGCGCACAGCTTTAATATCCGCGATATTGTCGCTGTCAGCCAACCGGCCGTTCTGTTCCTGCCCGGCGTTTTTGTCGGCTACCTCTTTGTTCTGACCATCAAGATGAAAAAGTCCCCGTTCGACTTGTCCATGTGTCACCATGCCCACCAGGAAGTAGTCAGCGGCATCAAGACGGAATTCTCCGGCAAATCGCTGGCCCTGATCGAGATCGCCCATTGGTATGAGAACATCTTTCTGCTGGGCACCGTCTACCTTTTCTTTGCCTCGCAGCCGGTTATCGGCTTAGTCGTCACTTTCCTGGTTTATCTGGCCGAAATACTGATCGACAACATCAATGCCCGCGTTAAGTGGCAATGGGTGTTCAAGTCTTCCTGGCTTGTCGCCTTGCTGTTTGGCGCAACCAATATTTTTATTTTATATTTAATCAAATGAGGTGCGGCTGTGTCGTTTTTTAAGAAATCACCCTGGCTTATCCATTATGATGGTTCCAGCTGCAATGGCTGTGATATTGAGGTTCTGGCCTGTCTGACGCCTTTATATGATATCGAGCGTTTTGGCATCATCAATACCGGCAATCCCAAGCATGCCGATATTTTTCTGGTAACCGGTTCGGTTAATGAGCAGAACAAAGAAGTTATCCAGAATATATACGCCCAAATGCCGGATCCTAAAGTGGTCGTCGCCGTCGGCATCTGCGCGGCAACCGGCGGCGTTTTTGCCGACTGCTACAATATAATGGGCGGCGTAGATCAGCTGATACCGGTCGACGTTTATGTCCCGGGCTGCGCCGCGCGCCCGGAAGCGATCATCGACGGCGTCGTTAAGGGCCTCGACGTTCTGGAGCATAAATATCAGCTGCTTAAAGAGAAAAAGAGAGGAACGGCAAATCCATGAACGAGAGCCAGCAAATCTGCCCAATGGAAACAGATGAATTGTATGCCCGCTGCGCCACGTTGCGGTTCGACGGTTACCGTCTGGTTCAGATCGGCTGCACACGTACCGATTCCGGCTGTGAGATCAATTACACGTTTGACAAGAATTATGATTTTCTGAACCTGCGTATCGTCTGCGCTGCCGGAGGCACGATACCGAGCATTCAAAAGATCTATGAATGTTCCTATATTTATGAAAACGAAATCGCCGAACTTTTTGGCCTGACCATTGACGGCATGTTGATCGACTTCAAAGGGGAACTCTATAAAACGGCCGTCAAAGAACCATTCGCGTCTGATTCGCAAAAGCAGGAGGCTGAATCATGTCCAAAAAAATGATTATTCCCTTTGGCCCGCAGCATCCTGTTCTGCCGGAGCCGATTCATCTCGATCTCGTTCTCGACAATGAAAAAGTCGTGGATGTGCTGCCGTCGATCGGTTTTGTCCATCGCGGCTTGGAAAAGCTGGTGGAGAAACGGGATTTTCAGACTTATACCTATGTGGCTGAACGAATCTGCGGCATCTGCAGCTACATGCATGGCATGGGTTATTGCCAGGCGATAGAAGCGATCATGAATATCGAGGTGCCGCCGCGTGCCTTGTTTCTCCGGGTGATGGGCGCTGAGTTCTCTCGCATACACAGCCATTTGCTTTGGCTGGGTCTATGCGCCGACGCTTTCGGTTTTGAGAGCCTTTTCATGCATACCTGGAAATTACGCGAGACCATCCTGGACATCATGGAAGAAATGACCGGCGGCCGGGTCATTTTCTCGGCGGTTAAAATCGGCGGCATCAAGCGGGATGTCGACGACGGGCTGATCGGGCATATCCGCGACGTTCTTGACGATCTGGAACCGCAGGTCCGGGAATTGTCGGCTACTTTTCTGGAAAGCGCAACGGTTGCGTCCCGCTTGACCGGCGTAGGTGTTTTGCCGGCGGAAGACGCTGTGCTGCTGGGCGCGGTCGGCCCGATGCTTAGAGCCAGCGGTATCGGACAGGATATGCGATGCCTGGGTTATGCCGCTTACGGGCAGTTGGAATTTGAACCGGTTGTCGACCATGGCTGCGACAGTATGGCTCGCTGCCGGGTGCGCGTCAAGGAGTTGTTCCAATCGATGAATCTGATCCGGCAGGTTCTGAACAAGCTGCCGGACGGCCCGATCGACACCCCTGTCAAAGGCAATCCCAACGGCGAGTATTTTACCCGACTGGAACAGCCGCGCGGAGAAGTCGTTTATTATGTGAAAGCCAACGGCAGCAGCTTTTTGGACAGAATGCGCGTCCGTACACCAACCTTTGCCAATCTGCCGGCTTTGGTGAAAATCCTGAAAGGCTGCGATCTGGCCGACGTACCGATCCTGATTCTGACGATTGACCCGTGCATCAGCTGCACAGAGAGGTAGAGATATGCCTTTTCCCAAAATAGTTAAACTGGTCTTGCGCAGCGCGGTCTCCAAACCGGCCACCCGGCTTTATCCGGCCAGCCGGCGGGAAAGCATCCTGAATACGCGGGGAGCAATACAGAACAGGATTGAGCAGTGCATTTTCTGCGGCATTTGCGCTAAAAAATGCCCGGCGGACGCCCTGTCGGTGTCCCGGCCGGCCAAACAATGGTCGATCGACCGTTTCCGCTGTGTTGTCTGCGGCGCCTGCGTTGCAGCCTGCCCGAAAAAGTGCCTGGATATGAAGCCGGAATATACGTCGCCGGCTACGCAGAAGTCGATTGACCACTATAACCGGAAACCGGATCCGGAATAATGATATGCATGAATACGCCCTGACCAACCGGATCGTGGAAATAGCGCTGGAAACCGCGCAAAAACAAAAAGCAGACAAAGTCTGCGCCATTACATTGGTCATCGGCGAGTGCTCCGGCGTCTTAATCGATTCGGTGCAGTTATATTTCGATATGATTGCCGAGGGAACCGCCGCTGAAGGCGCGCGGCTGCAGGTCCATGTGATTCGGCCGCAGATGCGCTGCCCTGTTTGCAATCAGAATTTTACGCGGCCGCGTTTCTCCTTCGCCTGCCCTCAATGCGGCGCTTTGGGCAGCCCGACGGATATCGGCAAAGAATTTTATATTGAGAGTGTTGAACTTGAACAATAGAAAACAGGTGAATGAAATGAAGAAAAAAGTGGACGTCATGGAAGATATTTATGCCCGGAACGATCAGATAGCCGGAGATATCCAGAAGGATTTAGCGGCACGCGGATTATATGCCGTTAATGTCATGGGCGCGCCAGGAACGGGCAAAACCTCGTGCCTGATCCGGATGATCGAACATCTGGCCGGCATCAAGGTTTATGTCGTCGAGGGCGATATCCAATCGGATATCGATACGCAGAAACTTACGGCTTTGGGCATCGAAAGCGTCCAGATCAATACGGGCGGCGCCTGCCATCTTGACAGCCCGGTTATCAAGACCGCGCTGAGTAAACTCGATATGTCGCAAAAAGGCGTCGTTTTTATTGAAAATA
>CAYRWC010000191.1:0-5704 GCA_964427795.1 uncultured Oscillospiraceae bacterium
GGCAGATAGGGGATGTTGAAGCCGGGAACCACGACGCCGGATTTCCACGCGCGATTTATGATTTTTCCTGTTCCAAGATCAGACATAAGCATTCCTTTCCGTTTGCGATAAGCATACAGCAAAGGAGGCTTTTCTGGAATGGATGCAGATTTTTTTCCATGTAAGAGCTGGCAATTTTAAAAAAATCGTACATATTAATTGCAAGAAAGGCGGCGAAGATGCTGAATTACGCGATCCAGACCGGCAAGATGAATGAGATGATGGAACTGCTGTTCCGGGTGCTCAACGTGCGGATCACTTTTTTCGACCTGCAACAGAGCGAGGTGGACCATTTCAACATCAAAAAGATGTCGCCCTACTGCCGGAGCCGCCGAAAGGATCAGGCGTTCAACACGCGCTGCGTGAATTGCGACACCGAGCACCTCACCCAGGCCAAGAAACTCGGGAACGTCCACATCTATCACTGCCACGCCGGACTGCTGGAGGGAATCGTACCGCTCTACGACCGCAACGGAATCTACCTGGGGGCGATCGTGTTCGGCCAGCTGCGCGACCGGGAGCAGGAGTACGGAGACAACCGCCTGTTGAGCCAGAACCGGCTCGCCACCCGGCAGGAGATGTACGACATCGGCGTACTCCTGAAATACATGAGCGAATACATCAGCGAAAACGAGATCATCAAATACTGCAACAAACCGTGGGCGGAGCGCCTCGAGGAATATATTCAAAGCAACTTGAACAAACGCCTGACGCTTTCGGGGCTGGCGGAGCTGATCGACCGCTCCACCTCTTTCCTCTCGCACAACTTCCCGCTGGAATTCGGAATGCCGCTCAAGGAGTACATCCGCAAACAGCGCATGGAAAGGGCCGCAAAACTGCTGCGCGACGGCAAATCAATCAAAGAGACGGCATCCGCGCTGGGCTACTACGACGAGTTCCACTTCTCCAAAGAATTCAAACGCTTCCGCGGAGAATCCCCCAGCCGGTTCAAACCGTAAAAGCGCCTCTGGAGGAATGTCCAAAATTTGTTATTGCCGGGCAAACAAGGCATGGATATCGTCATCAATATTTGCGCCTTTGGGAATATCTTTATAATCAGGGATATCGTCTATTGACGCGTCTTCGACTAAATCACGAATGAAGTCGTTGGCATTAAAATATGCCATGCATTCTGCGATATCAATTCGGTCTTCGTCAATATCATGATCGAATAATTCATCACTAATTAGCTCCTGAAGCCGACTTTTAACATATTGCTCTGCTTCTCTAGGTTCGTTATATTCTTTCAAATCAGAGGCATCAAAATAATCCCAAGCCATCTCATAGACTTTGTCAGAATAAGCTATTTCTATTGCAGAATAAAATGCATTGGGTATTCTTGTGAATTCGTCGTTTAAAATTTGTTTCAGCAAAGAGAATAATTCGAATAAGTCATCTATATCTCCAGAAGAAAAGCACAAGTCACATATAAATGGTTCATTCGAGTATAATTTTTTTCTACAATAATTAGGGTCTTCGGCCCCAAGCCATCTCAAACATATATTAAAGTCATTCAAGTTTTTTGCTGAAAATTCCCTAAAATCGATATTTCTAAAAAAATTTCGAATTTTTGGATAAGACTTGTCAAGTTTTTTTTGAATCGCAAATTTTACAATTTTAAGTTTGCATTCATCCGGAAGAGCCGTGGTTGTAAGTGATTGTATGTACCAGTTAAAAACATGATCCCAAATACTCTGTGGCATCGTGGTTTCTTGGTATAAGGCGAGAAAATGGTTAACCGATTCTAATGTTCTCAATGCTTTCAATGGAGCAAGGGTAAACTGAAGAGTTGATAAATAATTGTTCAATAAATAGTCGCCAATCGATGGGTCGAAAAGAGCGTATTTTGCATTTCCTTCCAGGTCAATAGTTCTACTTAAAACTGCTCCAACTGCAGTTTTTGCATTGCTTTCAAATCTCGTTGATAGATTGGCTGGCAAATGATTTTGAATCTCGGGAATTATTGTTTGAAATGCCTGACGTAATAAAAACTCTCCACATGTTCCACCGTTCCAGAATACCAATAGTACTAAAAATCTTTGAACATCGTCTATTTGAGTGTCAAAAACATTATTCCAAACATCTTTCGGATTTTCAAGTAACCTTTCGACTTCCGCCCAATAGTCCTGTTCGCTTTTTACTCCAAATCTTTCATTATCCGTAATATAACTAATTAATCGTGGGTTATAATTTCTGTGCTTTATGATATCCATGTAATGATGATTTTTGTAGAGTGACTCAACAAAATCAGCTTCGAGCTGTGAATGCCATATGTGAGAGTATAAGATTTTTGCTTTTGTCCATAGGTCAAGATTGGAAATAGTAATTTCAAATTCATTTTTCTCAATTTTTGCTGTAGTAAAACATTGAGAAAGACGTTTTCCTTGATTCAGGATATTTGTTCTTGACGTCAAAATAAAGCGCTTACTATGATCTTTTTCTATCCGTTGCATAAAGGATACAATACTTGAATCATCCTTATTGTTGATTGCATTCAAGTAGTTACTCCCCAAGAAATCGTCAAAATAGAAAAGTTGCTTTTTTTCTGGCGCATATACTCTCTCTGCTTCTGCAATTTCATTCGAAATAACAATTATCTCAAATGCTTGAGAAGCATAGTAAATACAAAGTTGTTCAGCTAAAGTCGTTTTTCCTATTCCTGGAGCTCCAGTTATAATAATCGAGTGCTTTGCTTCTAATTTATCAAAAGCTCTTTTTCGATCTGGAGTTTCGACATAGCGTCTTGTTGTTGCAATGAAGTTTTCAAGCTCTGAATGGCTTCTTCCCATGACATCATTATTTAAAAGTGCCGTCATGACTGCCATGCTGGTAATCCACAGCTTATAATGGGTTCTTAAAACATTGCTGTATTCATTGAGATCGAGTAGGTCAGTTAAATCTTGAATTCCCCATATATCACTATCTGACTTTACAAATGGCGAGAGTAGCGTCTTGAGTTCTTGTTTATTCTGTCGAGTTAAATCTTGACTTGTCATCAAAATATATTTTTGAGGATTTAATTTCTGAATTTTCGGGTATTCTTTGTCGCGAATATGTGATTTCAAAATGCCGAAATCAGAACGTTGCCAATGTTTACATTGTATGATAACTTCTCTATTTATTGAAAAATATCTGCAATCAACACCCCCATCTCGACCTGTTTTAAAATGTTCAACATGCGTCCCTAGCTTTACCGATAATATAGCGGCACACAAGTCTTCAAACTCTTTGTCACTTAACACTGAAAAATTATATTTACTCATCACACCAATAAACCGATTTCATATTTACAATGCGTTCTAATATAGCAATATAAATTATTATATCATAAACTTCCTTGGGATGCAATTATGTGACGTTTTTTTTCGTTTTCAACCACGATTGTCCACAAAACGTGCCTGAAAAATTTGAAAAACAGTTTCTCGACCCTTGGGTCGAGGTATCTTCTCATAAATCAAGGTTTAGTTATTGAAACAGAAGTCTTTTATAAGCTCCTTGGCTAGAGTAGCAAAAAGAATCACGTCTTCATGGCGGCGAGGACGGCGGCTTTCTGGTCGGCGTACTCCTGGTCGGTCAGGATGCCTTCGGCGTGAAGGCGGTGAAGCTTGCGCAGCTTCTCTTCGAAATCCGGTTCGGGGACCGGAGCCGGAGCGGAATTCTCCCGGCCGAAGTCGATTCCGGCGTCTTTGAGCATGCCGCCGGCCATGCGGCTCCACGGCTTGAGGTCTTCGCGGGCCTCCTCGGGATCGAGCTTGAGGCCGCTCCCGGCGATGCCGCGCGCGCCGATCGAACGCAGCAGCCCGCCGCCGATGAAAAGCCCCATTCCAATGAGGAAGGGAAGGAATACCATCACCACATTGGGAAAGTTGCGGGTTGCAACTGAGAGCATCCCGTAAGCAATCGCGCCGAAACAGAAAAGCACCCCTGTCACGATCATGACAAGGCCAAACGAATAAGCCGCCTTGCGGCTCTCGGAAATCCGGCAGTCGTCTTTCATTTCACGTCCTCCCATGCAAAAATATAACGCCGTTTCCCGGAGATGCAAGGCGAACCTCAGGAAAATCGGCTCCCGGCTTGCAAGCGACTCCGGTTTGTGGTATATTACCCCATTATGGATACTGCAATTGAAGCCCTCAGGCACTATTTCGGATTCGACGGCTTTCTCGACAATCAGGAGGAGGTCGTCGAAGAGATTCTCTCCGGCCGCGACCTCTGCGTCATCATGCCGACCGGAGCGGGCAAGTCGCTCTGCTATCAGCTCCCGATTCTGATGCGCCCCGGCTACGGCATCGTGGTTTCTCCGCTGATTTCGCTGATGAAAGACCAGGTGGACGCGCTTCTCGAGCGCAACATCCCCGCCGCCTTCATCAACAGCACGGTGCCCTTCGCCGAACAGTTCCGCGCCGCCCAGGCCGCCGCCGACGGCGAGATCAAACTGCTCTATGTCGCGCCGGAACGGTTCCATACCGAATTTTTCCGAAACTTCCTGCCGAACAATCCGCCGTCGATGATGATCGTCGACGAGGCGCACTGCATCAGCCAGTGGGGACACGACTTCCGCCCCTCCTACCGGCGGCTGGGGGAAGTGCTCGACGGCTGCCGGATTCCGCAGGTCTGCGCCTTCACCGCAACCGCGACGCCCAAGGTGCGCGACGACATCCGCACCCAGCTCCACCGGCCGGAAATGGATCTGCGCGTCGCCGGATTCCGGCGGCCGAACCTGGCGTTCTCGGTGGCGGAGTGTTCCTCGGACGCCAGCAAGCTCGCCGAGATCAAGCGGCGGCTGAAACGCAAAGTTCCGACCATCGTCTACACCTCGACCCGCAAGGCGGTCGAACAACTCGTCGCCGAATTCGGCTGCACCGGTTATCACGCCGGGATGTCCGACGAGGCGCGCAAGGAGGCGCAGGACCGCTTCATGAACGACCCCTGCCCCGTCCTCGCCGCCACCAACGCCTTCGGCATGGGGATCGACCGCCCCGACGTGCGGCAGGTGATCCACTACAACCTGCCGGGTTCGCTCGAAGCCTATTACCAGGAGGCCGGGCGCGCCGGGCGCGACGGCGAGGCCGCCGACTGCGTGCTCCTCTACGCCTACCGCGACCGGTATGTGCAGGAATTTTTGATCGATCTCTCGAATCCGCCGCCGGAGGTGGTGCAGGAGCTCTACAACCGGCTGCGCGAACTCAGTTTCGAACGCAAAACGACCACGCTTGAAGTGACGCTCTCCGAACTGGTTCCGGAAGTCGCCGGGGCAAAGTCCGACAGCCAGCTCTCCGCCGCGATGGGAATCCTCGAAAAAGCCGGGCTGGTCGATCGCGGCTACCGGGGCAACAACCGCGGCTTTTTGCGCTTCACCGCCGACCTCGAATTCCTCGCCGCCGAACACGCCGAACAATCGACGCAGCGCTCGCGGTTCATCGCCCGCTGCATCGAGCGGTTCGGCTTCGAGCTGCTGCAAAAAAAGGCGTTCACCTTCGACGAACTCGCCGCCGTGGCCGGGCTCAACGCCGAACAGGTCAAGCGGGTGCTGAAAGCGCTCGACGGCGACTGCATCGAGTGGTCCATGCCGTTCGCCGGGCGCTGCACCGAGCTGCTGAAGCCGGAACAGGTCCAGGTGAACATGGACTACGAGGCGATGACCGGCAAACGCAATTTCGAACTC
>CAYRWC010000192.1:0-5652 GCA_964427795.1 uncultured Oscillospiraceae bacterium
TTGGCCTTGAGCCAGTCGGTCACCAGCGCCAACAGATAGATACCGAAGGTCGGCGGCGTGTTGTACAGTGAATCGTTTTCGATGTAAGTCGAGTACCTGAGCATGGTCGGCACGCTCTTCGGCGTGCGTGCGGCCAGATCGCGGCGCATGATCACCAGCGCCATCCCGCTGGGGCCGAGATTCTTCTGGGCGCCGGCGTAAATCAGACCGAAATCCTTGACGTCGATCACCCGCGACATGATGTCGCTCGACATGTCGGCGATCATCGGGACGCCGGCCGGGGCTTTCGGGAAAGCGCGGTACTGCGTCCCGGCGACGGTGTTGTTGCTGGTGATATGCAGGTAAGCGGCGGCGGGGTCAAGGTCCCAGCTCTTGAAATCAGGAATGTAGGAGTATTTGTCGGCCTTGCTGGAGCAGACCGTTCTGGCCTTGCCCATGGCGGCGGCTTCCTTGCAGGCCTTGTCGGCCCAGACGCCGGTGTCGGCGTAATCGGCCGATTGGCCGGCGGGCAGCAAATTCATCGGCACCATGGCGAACTGCATGCTCGCGCCGCCCTGAATGAAAAGCACGGTATAGTCGTCGCCGATATTCATCAGTTCGCGGACGTTGGCGACGGCGCGTTCGATCACTTCGGTGAAGAGTTTGCCGCGATGGGAGAGCTCGATCAGACCCCGGCCGGAACCCTTGAAATCGCAGAATTCGGCTTGCGCGATCTTCATCACATCTTCCGGCAGCATCGCCGGACCGGCACTGAAATTGTAGACCTTCATCTTGGCTCTTCCTTTTTGATCCTTGACACGGAATCGAACACTGTCCTGTAATATATCACCGAATCCCGCATTTTGCCAGTATCCGCTTACGAAAAAAATACTCAATCCGCAACGATTATCTCAAATCCTGATTTCCAATTTGCTTTCTGTATCCTTGCAAATTATATTTCAATCGAGGTAATTTCAAAAGATTTTAATTCGGAGGGATGAAAATCTTTTGAAATTACCTCGATAACTAATTAATATCCCAACCGGAGAAAAAAATGCGTCTGTACATCTCGGTTGTTTTCATGTTCCTGATTGGCATCAACCTTCATGCCAGTGATGTCTTTTCGTTTCCATTTGAAATGTCCCCAGAGAACTTTGAGTGCTATTTCAAGGGATCTCGTCCCAAACCTGTCACCGTGACCTTTCATCTGAATTATTCACCGCAAAAAAGGGAGCAAGATGTTTTTTCTGTTGATGATGTCAATTTCTCTTCGGAAAAACCAGTAACCGTCATTGATAAGGAAAATGACCAAACCATGGAAGGGAAAGCGGTCTTCCAAGGATATTGTACCGCAATCATGATTTCTCCAGAAAACGAAAAGAAGGAAAAAATCTATTCCGTTACTATGGTCTTTTGCTGGTTGTTCCCGGCAAAGAAGTTGATTTTTGACGAAATCATCGGTTGGAAAATTACAGTAGCCGAAAATAAAGTTCTTTCCGGCACGCAAGAAAGTGGAATCAAAGGCGGAAATCGGGCCTGGACGGTGTCGCCGTTCTGGAGTGTGAACGATAAATCGGTGGATTTTGTTCGCATGATCATTCAAGCCGGGTGGGATCCCAATCTGGGCGTACTATCGGCGATCATCGCCCCCCATCCGGAATTGCTCGCAGTCCTGCTCGAAAATGGAGCCGATGTCAATCGCCGGGACCAACAAACCTTCACGCCGTTAATTTGGGCTGCGATCAGAAGCAATAATCCGGCGATATTTGAAACCCTTCTCCAGTATCATGCCGATGTTAATATCGTGGACAAGCATCAAAATAACGCACTGATTTGGGCTGCCAGAAGCCACCGCTCGGCCGACATCATCCGTCTTCTCGCATCCCGCACCTCTGATTTGAACTTGAAGTCGACCACCGGTTTTACTGTCATGGGAGAACTGTTGCAATATGCTGACGCTCCGATTATGCTCGAATTAATCGCCAAAGGTGCAAAACTTGATGTCTCATCTTACAATGTCTTCAGTCTGGTAAAAGACTGCGGGCGACTGAAGGCATTGATTGATTCTCCACAGGTGATGGAAGTTCTTGAAAAACAAAAAGAGCTGATTATGGCGTATGCGCTCGCCGTTAACCTTGATTCCGCCCGCTATCTGCATAGTTGTGGTTGGGAATGGAAGCAACTTCGAAAGTCGCAAACAGACTCCTCTGTTTTGCTGGGCTGTGCGCTGGGGACGGCTGATAATCTGAAATTCATGATCGATGAATTGGAATATCCCATTCCCTCTGACGGTATCCCGCCTCTCACGCTCGCAGTCACCTATAAAAACTATGCGGCAACAAAGTTTCTGCTGGAAAGAGGCATCGCTCCGATTATCCGCAATGACAAAGGCGAAATCATTCACGATTATCAGACCAGCCCGGAAATTAAAGAGTTGCTCAATGAATATGCCGGAAAAATCGAGATAAAGAATCCTTAATCCGATATCCGCCACACCCGGGAAGGCCGACTTGCGGAATCTTCGGGAGACGGCTATATTACCATGACCGGAAAGATGCACGAAGTCGCGCATTCATGGTTCAACCGTTTCAGAAAGCTCCTCGTTCGATATGAGAAGACGTATGTGGCGTATCGCGGATTACTCCATCTGGCCGCCGCTATGATAATCATGAATAAAGTCATGAGGATTTATCCAGCACTATAATGTTATTAGTTGATAAGCGCTAAGGATGCTGACGGTAATAAATTGATTAAGCGGCGTCTGAGGGAAACAAAAACGATGCGCCATCCACACGGACAAAAAACACTGATAAAAAATTGGCCGAGACTTCAACCCTCTCGATCCCCGCGATTTACAATAAGATTTTTTTACTTTTCAATCTTTTTGACTTGCAATATAAAAAAAACATGTTTTTTTAACATAAAATTAGTTAATAGTTTTCTATCTGCGAATGTCGCGTAAGTGTGGATTGAAAGTTCAGTAAATCGAGTATAGTGTAAAATGAAAATGATATTTACCGTATTGGCTTTTATAACAATTATAGTTGTTTTTACGATAATACTAATGAAAACAACAGAGGCAAAAAAAATAAAGCTTAATCGTGAAAATTTAATGAAGCAGTTTTCTGCAATTAGTAAAGGACAACAACTTGGAGCGATTGAAACACAAAGTCTCATTAATGGCCTCACTCCTTTAGCAGAGAATGGCGATACCGATGCGCAGGTAAGGTTGGGAATAATTTACATTGGCACGGAAACTTCGCTTCCTGATATCCCAAAAGCATTATCCTGGTTTCAAAAGGCATCCGATTCCGGCAACCCTATCGGGCAAACAGCAATGGGAGAGTATTACCTGAATAGTGACGTGTCCAAAGGAGTAGCACTTATAAAACTGGCAGCAGAATCTGGTTATGCCCCGGCACAAATGCTGTATGGAGATTTATTCTTTGAAGGCAGAGGAGTTGATGTTGATTATCGCAAAGCACATATGTGGTATGTTTCTGCTATTGAAAGAGTTCCTCACTGTGAAGCAATTTTGCCGGAATTGGAGCATGCCGTAATCAAAAAAGCATTGGAGGATAAATGCGCCAAAGCATCGGCAATGTTAACGGGAAATTAAATTATATCAAACAGAAAACCACAGACAAAAATAATAAAATTATTTTAAGACGTCAACATTATGAAATAACCCTTATTCTGAAATTTCAATAAATGATTTTCCGCCCCTGGGAACACTGATAGTAAGTTATATGCAACATTGGGTTCCGCTCAAACAAATTTGGCAATAGCATCAAAGCCAAAAAAATCTTTTTTATCACCAATGTCATCTGTACTGGGACGATTTATTGAGCAATCATGGCTATTTATATTGCATTATGGGGTATATGTAACAATATCAATTTTTATTATATGTATTCTGGGCATCATTTTTATCAAAATACGAGAGCGCTGACGATAACGTCCGATATTGCGTATATTTTGAAACGGATATGCCTCTTCACTTGAGATTGAAAGCGAAAAGCACCGGACTATGACGCCGAAGGAAGTCGTACAGCGGTTTGTGGAATATTTCAACCGGGCCGACGCCGGACAGCTGGCGGAATTGTACGCCGAAGATGCGGTCAACCATCAGGTCGCCAATGCGCCGGTCGCCGGACGGGCCGCGATCCGGGCGATGTTCGAACGGGAATTCGCCGCTGCTCAAATGGTTTGTCTGGTCGAAAATATCTTCGCCGACGGCGAATGGGCGATGCTGGAGTGGAAAGACCGGCTGGGGCTGCGCGGCTGCGGCTTTTTTCATGTCGTCGACGGCAAGATCGTGTTTCAGCGCGGCTACTGGGATAAATTGTCGTTTCTGAAGCAACACGGCGCGCCACTGCGACCCATGCGCCGCCGGGACCGGGAGATCACCGATCCCGCCGTCCGCCGCGAAATCGTCGACCGCAATCATGCCGCGGTCATCGCCATGACCGACGGCGCCACCCCCTATGCGGTGATGATGAACTATGCGCCGGTCTGGAAGCACGGCGCGGTAACCCTGCTCTTCCACAGCGCCCCGGCGGGACGCAAGATCGACTGTCTGCGGGAAAATCCGGCGGTTTCGGTTTTCATCAACGACGCTCCGGCGATGAAAATCATCGATGCCGGCGCTCAAAGCTCGCATTGGACCACGCATTACCGGTCGGTGGTGCTGGCGGGAAATGTGCGTTTTCTCGAACGCCTCGCCGAAAAGCGGCAAGCCGCGGAGGATTTTATGCGCCATTATACCGACAGCGCCATCACGTTGCCCGCCGCGGCCTTGAACGCCACAACATTTTTCGAACTCGTCCCCGGGCAAATCAGCGGCAAACAGAATCCGGGCGAACCGGTCCCCCCGGCGACCTTCCCGCGGAAAGAGGCATTTTGAAACGCATTCTGTTCATCGGCATTGCGCTGGCGCTGATCGCCGTCGGGGTGATCGGCATTTTCGTGCCGCTGCTGCCAACCACGCCGTTTTTGCTGGCGGCGGCTTTTCTGCTGGCCCGGAGTTCTCCCGCGATGTATGACCGCATGCTCCGCAACCATTACATCGGCAGCTTCATCCGCCATTACCGGGAACACACCGGGGTGCCGCGCGGGGTGGTCGTCCGGGCGCTGATTTTTCTGTGGGTTACGCTGGGATTCTCCATCGTCCTGCTGCCGCCGGCATGGTTTAAAATTTTCCTGGCTCTGGTCGGAGTCGGAGTCTCCGCCTATTTGCTCCTGCTCAAACGCATCGACTGAGTTTTGCCGCCCCTCGGCCATACACCGGATTGCGCGCGCTCCCCCATCCGCTTGCCGTCATTCCGAAAAAATTGCCGGGAAGAAAAGAAAAAAGCCGATTGCAAAATTATCTTGCAATCGGCTGGAAACCGGTCAATATTTTCCGGCATTTATGATCTCATGCCATCAATGCCGGGGACGGCCCGGTCCGTCGTGAGGATATCCCCCGGGTCCGCCGTGAGGATAGTCCCGCGGCGACGGACCATAATAACGATAGCGGGGGTAGCCGTAGTAGTACACCGGAGCCGGAGCGTACACCACCGGAGCCGGAGCCATCACGACCGGAGCGACCGGAACCACCACCACGGAAGGAGAACCCAATATCCGAAGTGTCTGCGCGCTCGCACCGACGAGGTTGACGATGCCGGCGGC
>CAYRWC010000193.1:0-5630 GCA_964427795.1 uncultured Oscillospiraceae bacterium
GAAACAGCTGATTCGCCGATTAAGAAGCAACGCCAGCCTAAACGAAAGCTCCCTGTCTCCCGTGTTTTTGCCAATGAATTGTCAACAGCCGGCATTCGCATGCGGCCGGAAGAGTTTTTGATCTTCTGGATGTGCATCCTTTTGTTGCCGTCCGGCCTTTTCATTATCATGGACGCGCATCCCATAACCATAACGGCCGTAATCATTGCCGGCCTGGTAGCGCCGCCTTTGGTGGTTCGGCGCCGTAAAGCCAAGCGCCTGCTGCTTTTTGAAAAACAACTGAGCGACGCTTTAATGATGATGGGCAATGGGCTGCGGGCCGGCTTGACCCTGCAGCAGACCATGGCTAATATCGCGCATGAGATGCCGGATCCGATCGCTCGGGAATTTGCCCGGACTGTCAAGGAAATCCAGCTGGGAAGCAGTGTGGACCTGGCTTTGAATAATCTGGTGCAGCGCGTGAAAAGTACAGATTTAATGCTTACTGTTTCCGCAATCCAGATCCAGAGGCAGGTGGGCGGCAATCTCCTGGAAATCATCGAGAATCTTGCCGCGACGATTAAAGACCGTTTGAAACTGAAAGATGATATTCGGGTCATGACATCGACCGGGCGGATCAGCGGCTTGATCGTCGGCATGATTCCGCTGGCGATCGGCGGTATGCTCATGCTGGTCAATCCGGAGTATATACAAACCTTTTTTGAAACCGCCATGGGCATCAAGATGCTGATTGTTGCCGGCGGCATGGAATTAACCGGATTTCTGGTTATCAAACGGATTGTGACCATCAAGTATTAAGGAGGGCATGGTTATGACTTTTTTAGTCGGTAGTTTTTCTCTTTTAGCTATGCTGCTCACGATGGTTTGCTGCCGAAGCCAGATTCAGAAAGAAACCGTCAAACAACAGCAGTTGAAAGCTTTGCGCGGCGAAAGGCCGATTTGGGACGAGGAACTGGAGAAAAGTCTGTGGGAACGTTTTTTACGGCCGATCTGGAAGCGGTTGATGGAACAAGTGTCGAAATTGGCCAAAAACCGCCGCCGAACTCCCGTTAAAAATAAACCGACCGGCACGCAGCTGGAGAATGATCTGCGTCATGCCGGCATCCGCATCAGCGGAGCAGAATTCATGTTTATCAGACTCATGGTCACGGCGGCGATCCTCTTATTTGGATTCATCGGAGCCATGGAAGTGACCAAGGAAGTTGAATTACAGTTTTTAGTCGTTCTGCTGGCTTTGACGGCAGCGGTAGCGGCTCCGCCTTTTTATCTGCGGGCCAGGATAAAAGGACGGCAGCAAGCCATACAAAACCAGATGCCCAGCGTTATGGATGTTTTGGGCGTCAGCATCGAAGCCGGATTGGGCTTCGACGCAGCGCTGCTCAAGGTTATTGAACGTTTCAAAGGTCCGCTGATCGACGAGCTGAATCAGGTATATCGGGAAATCCAGATGGGAACGCCAAGAAGAGAAGCGCTGACCGCGCTGAGTCAGCGCAGTAATGTGGCGGAACTGCAGACCTTTGCTTCAGCAATCATCCAATCGGAGCAATTTGGCACACCCATGAAAAATGTTCTGCGCAGCCAGGCTCAACAGCTGAGGGTCAGCCGCCGGCAGCAAGCACAGGAGAAAGGAATGAAAGCGCCGGTGCGGATGATGCTTCCCATGGTTATCTTTATTTTTCCGGTCATTTTTATCATTTTGCTGGGACCGACGATCATCAACGCCATCGGCAATTTCAGTTAAGCAAGATGAAAACGATCAAAATTTTCAATCAAGATAATTGTCTTTGGGATCGGATCGGCATGGCCGACACACCTTTGACCCGGTTGAAAGGTTTGCTGGGCAAAAAAACTTTGGCGCCGGGCGAAGGATTGCTGCTTTCTCCTTGCCGTCAGGTACATGGCTTTATGATGCGTTTCCCGATCGATGTTGTTTTTTTAGGGAAAAGCAACCAGATTTTGTACAGCGAAACATTACAACCGGGAAAAATCAGTCGTTATATCAGAGAAACCGTTTATATTCTGGAAATAGCGGCCGGCGAAGTAGAAAGATATCGGCTCAAAAGCGGGGATACCCTCGATATGAAAACATAAACATGAAGATATAAAACGGCAAGAACAAGTGGAACGGTCGGATGAAAGGATGATAAACGATGGATAATCAAGTCTTTATTGATGAAATGCGGGGAACACAGCCGCGGGAAGAAACGATAACCAAGCACCTTGGCTTTTACAAAGCCCGGGATGTTGAACAATATATCGAAAAAATGATCAACCGGATGCATACCGCGGAAAATGTCTATCAGGACCGTTATGAGGAAATGCGGACCAATCTGCTGGGCGTCAGCCGCGAGCGGGACAAGCTGCTGGAAAAAGTTCAGCAGCAGGATAAACGGCTGGCAGAACAGCAGGATCTGGAAGCACAGATGAAAGCACAGGATCTGGTCCCGGTGCCCCGTAAGTCTGTTGAACAGCTGCAGGTTCTGGAGGAGATAAAACAGTCGAATGAACAACTGACGCAGGAATACAGTCGGTTAATCCAGGAAAACAACCAGTTGAACCAGGAGCAAACCCAGCTGATCCAGGCTTTAAAAGAGAAAGAAACCGAGTTGGCTCAAGCCGCGGAAATGAAAACGGCTTATGCTCAGATGCAGGCGAATCTGGATCAGACGCAGCTGCAGATCGAAGAGCGGAATAATGAGCTATCGCAAAACACGGCAAAATATGAAGCTTTGACCGCGCAATTTCAAGCGGCACAGGAAGTTGTCCGCAAATTGATTGCCGAAAAGGAAGATCTGGCCAAAGACGCTGTCGCGCAGCAGCAGCGATGGGAAGCAAGACGGGCATCCTTAATCCGCCGCTATCAAGGCTTGCTGAACAGTCAGCAAACCTGTCTGCAGCAAATGAAAGAAAATCTGGCCACAACCCTGCAATATGTCGAGCACCTGGCTGAACCCGGCTTGAAAGGATTTCCGGCAGAAGAAGCCTGAAGATTCGGTAAATCAAGTGCTTCCGCCGGATGCCGGTCTGCTTGACGATTGAAATAGACTCGATTATAGTTGGATATATGATAAAAGAAGCATTACAAAAGATTAGCTGGCTCTGGCAATTTGTTCGCTTCAGCATGGTCGGCACGATCAGTACGATATCCATGTTTTTAGCTTATTATCTTGCCATTTATTTGGGCTTTTCACCTTATACGGCAAATACCGCGGGCTTTTTGATCAGCGTCTGCTGTTCTTATTTTCTCAATCGGATCTGGGTTTTCAATGAACAAAAGCTGCCGGTCCGGTCAACATCAATCCGGTTTTTCCTGGTGAATTTATTTTGCTATTTGCTGAGTTATGGCATTACTTATGTGATGATCGATGTCCTCAGCCTCAGTAAACTGCTGCCTCCTGTTGTTTCGGTTATGCTGACGGGACCGGTCAACTTTGTTCTTTGCCGGAATTGGGCTTTTAAACCAAGACACCGGACGAAAGCTGAGCTTCACGACGGCTGAGCGTAAAAATGCCGTTTTTTCAGGATGGATCCACTTTGTTTGCAGATACATATTGATGTGTCGGCGGATATTCGATTTCCGGTGCGGCGGGTAGAAAATCCGGATATCCGTACGCTCCCATTTCATCGCGGTCAAGCCCTTCGATTTCGACTTCAGCGCTGACGCGAAGTCCCCAGACTTTATCAAGAAATTTCAGGAAAACATATGAAAGACCAAATCCCCAGACGACAAGAACCGCCAGGGCGATCATCTGAGCCAGCAGTTGCGAGGCATCGCCGAAGAATAGGCCGCGAACACCGCCGGAAACGCCGTTCAAACCGTCGCCGTAGGTACCGTCGGCAAACAGGCCGACAGATAAGACCCCCCAGAAACCATTTACGCCGTGAACCGAGATCGCGCCTACCGGGTCATCTATTTTAAACTTGTTTTCGACAATCGGCACAGCCAGGCAGACGAGCAAACCGGCTACGGCGCCTATGATAAAAGAGGACATGGCGTTGACATAGGCGCAGGGCGCGGTGATGGCGACCAGACCGGCCAGCGCGCCGTTTGCGGTCATCGACGGATCCGGTTTGCCGTATTTTCCCCACATATAGAACATGGCAACCAAGCCGCCGATCGCGCCGGATATCATTGTATTGGTTGCAACGACGGCCAGGCGGAAATCGCCGGCATTAAGCGTAGATCCGGCATTAAACGCAAACCAGCAAAAAAACAGGATGATGGTGCCGATGATGGCCATCGGGATATGGTGGCCGGGAAATGCGCGGGGCGTTCCGTTTTTGGCGAATTTGCCGATTCGCGGCCCGATGACGATCGCGCCGGCTAAAGCAATCATGCCGCCCATCGAATGAACGACGGCCGATCCGGCAAAATCGACAACACCATGACCGATGCCGAATTTCTGCCCCAGCGTCGAGAGCCAGCCGCCGCCCCAGACCCAGTTGGCAAACAGGGGATATAGAAACATGGCGATAAAAAAAGACATGATGACTGAAGCCGAATACTTTATTCGCTCGGCCATAGCGCCGGTTGGAATGGTTACCGTTGTATCCATGAAAACCATGTGAAAGAAGAAAAGAGCGTAAATGCCGGCATCATATGTGCCGCCGCTCTCTAAAAGAAAGCCTTTGTAACCCAGTATGCCGCCCAAACCAGGTATCGTCAGCAGGCCGTTCAATGCCGCGCCACCGCTTCCCAGCGTAGCTGCGCCACCCGATCCGCCCATTTGCAGGGCGAACCCAACGAGAAAATAACCGATGGCGCCAACCAGAAAAACCATGAAATTCATGGTAATCGTATGCGCCGCGTTTTTCCCGCGGCAAAAACCGGTTTCGACCATCGCAAAGCCGCATTGAAAAAAGAAAATCATAAATCCGGTAATCATGACCCAGATATAATTGGCGCTATATTGCGCTTTATTAACGCCGGCCGCTACGTCTTGCAAGGTTTCATGACCGGTGGAAACAGCATAACCGGTTCCGGACGGATCAACACCGGCAGCAAAAACAGATGTCGAAACCAAAAGCATGATGAGCGTGCTTAAAGAAAGCAAGCTCAGGATCTTGCTGACCTTTTTCATGGAAATCCCTCTCATTTCTTATTTAGATGAACAGATGACGTTTCAAACGATGAACAGCTTGAATATTGCGCGCACCGATGAACGGCTGCTTATAACGCCTTTTCACCGTGCTCTCCTGTTCTGATGCGTACAGCGTCTTCAATATTGGATACGAAAATCTTGCCGTCTCCAACCTGACCGGTTTTTATGGCTGCGACGATTTCGTTGATTAAGTTGCCGGCCGAGTTATCCGGAACAATCGTTTCGACTTTGACTTTAGGCAGAAGATTGAGACTGACTTCAGTCCCACGGTATACTTCGCGTCGTCCTTTCTGATGACCGCAGCCGTAAACCATGGTGACGGTCATACCATGAATCATGGACCGGTTGAGAATCTCTTTAATATCCTCTAATTTCTCCGGTCGTATAATCATTTCCAATTTTTTCAAAACAACTCACTCCTTTCCCTGGAAATCTCCGCAAAAATAAAAAAGGCGCTCAGATCATCTCTGAACACCTTTGTTCTATTTTGCTTAAAATTGCATTAGTTACGATTGCTAAACCAGCAGC
>CAYRWC010000194.1:0-5629 GCA_964427795.1 uncultured Oscillospiraceae bacterium
AGATCTGGCGGTGCTCATGGATTCGATAACCGCCTTCACAGCTCAAATCACCGATCTGATAGAGTAAAAGGTGTTCGAACAGCTGCGGATTATCCGCATAGATATGGTCGAAATGAAATTTTTTCCGATTAATCTGCCGGCCTGATTTTCCGGATAAAGTATCATTCTTCATCGCCATTTTCGTGCCGGCGGGACCGGCTTCCGATCTCCCTGACGGGTTTGATAAACACTCAACATGAATTTACGATCAGTATAGGCGGCCGGCGCGATTTCGGCAAGCGAAAGCCGGGAGGCTGAAACGGTATGCGGAGGAATGACGGACCGTAAAAAAGTCTTGGATCCTGTACTTTAGTACAGGGAATCGCATCATAGAATCGCTATAATAGTAAACAGGGATTCTAATGGAATTTTATTGCGCTGACAATATTTGACGCGTCATAATCTTCGCTTATACGGAAACCAGGTATATTGGGTAAGACAGAAAGCGGCTTGCAGATGACGACGCGTATCGGCCGGTAAACCTCATGATGTAGCTGCTTGCTGCCCAGACGACTGGAGGCTATGAGACAATGAATTTATATTTATCTCGGAAAATGCGGTATCAGATTTTATCTCTTTTTCTCGTTGTCAGTCTGTTGGCGGCGCTATTGCCTTCTCTGGAACCGGTTCAGGTTGCGGCTGAACAAACCGCCGTCATCTATCAGCCGGAGAAACAGGAGTACGGTCTCCTGAATATAGCGAACAGCGAAAATAAAAAATTCTACGATCATTTTGTCAAGTCTTCATCGGACTTTAATGCGATCACCGCATTTGGCCTCAGCTATGACACGACTTATACGCGGCCGTCAATCGCAGCCAACTGGGATATGGGCTATGACTCGGATTTGGGTAAGGTCGCCGCGCCTGTTTTAAGCAAGCTGCGTGAAAAAGGCGATTTGCAGATGACCTTTCGGGCCACCTTCTACAATTCCCTCCATAGCAGCTGGTCCAATCATTTCTTATATGAAAAGCTGACTTATCAGATAGCCGAATGCTACCAGTGCTACGATATTCTCAAATACCTGACCAGCACGAACCTGCCGACCGGTTATTACACTTATGGCGATCAGGACTTTGTCCAGGTCGGATCCGGCGCTCCGTACAGCTGGTTCAAGCTGCGGCTATTGACCGGCGGCTGCACAACCTGCGGCAATGCCCAGACCAGCCAGCTGGGATTGGCTTTTGCCGACAGAGTATCGCCTCAGATATCGGGCGTGACAACGACAGCCGGCGGCGCCGACGGCAAGGATACGGGCGTTGCCGATACAACATTCAAAGCCGGCGATAAAATTTACATCCATTTGAATTTTAACGAATATATCCGTTTTTCCGACAACTCACCTTATCATTCAGACGTGAAGCTGAAAATGCGGCTGGGCAGTCTGAATAACGATCAGGACGTAACCGGCCTGGAGGCATGGGCGGATTTGTACAGCCTGGCCGGCAATCAGCTGACTTTCGTTTATACCGTGCCGACTTCCTTAACCAACAGCAATAATGAGCAAATCACGACTAATCATCGCATTACCGGCATCGAAGGCATTTTTGAACCTAATCCGGCTGACGGCAACCGCTACACCCGCAATTGCCTGAACAATACGTCAAATCCATATCAGCTTCAGATCCTCGGAGCAAACGGCCGCAGCCTGAGCGAAGAATCATACGGCATATTCATCGATACATTAACCGAACAGGAACAAAAAGACTTGCTGGCCAGCCGATCACTGATCACCGACCTGGCCGGCAATCCGTCCGATTATCTGCTGCCGGCCTGTCAATCGATTTATATCGATCATGTGGCTCCCGTAGTGAAAAACATTCAAGTCGGCACGAGCAACACGTGCAAGACTTTTGCCGGACCGGGCAGTCAGCTGACCTTCACGGCGACTTTTTCCGAAGCTTTGGCGATATCGAATGTCACCGGCATTCAGGCAACGCTGAACATTCTGGACGGCGCCGCGCCGGTTACGATCGGCGCCGCATCTTATATCAATGAAAAAGATGGTGTCAACGGAACGGAAGTGACGAAAATAACTTTCAGTCCGCTGACGATCACCTCGGCAATGACGCCGTATCTGTATGACGGCAGGGGCGATCTTCGTTTGGCTGTCGACAGCATCAGCTTTCCGGCGTCGGTCACGGATTTGCGGGGCAATCCCTATGTGAGCGTCCATTTGGCCGATGCTGCCGCCGGCGAGCAAAAATTGCCGCTTCAGGCTTTCTATCTTGACACGGTCAGCCCGGAGGCAACCACGACGATAGCTCAGGATACGGCAAGCCAACAGTATACGCCGCTTTATTACGGCGACGGTACCGACCATGACCGTTTTTATTTTTCCTTTAAGGTAGCAGACAGGAACACCCTGAGCGAGGTTTATACCAGCGGCACCAATGCGCCGGACGGCGGCAGCGCCGTTCAGGGCGGTTTCTCCTGGGTCGACCTGGATAACCCGAGCGCCGATTATGCTTTTGAATATTGCGTTACGGCCGGCAGCGCCTTAAGCGGCTCGGAGCAATTCAGCACCGGACACACCGGATCGTCCAACAGTTATGCGTTTAACGAAATTACTTCGTCCAATCCCGGCGACGATCTTTATATCCATATCAGGCTTCTGTCGAATGTTGCTTATAATTTGAGCCGGACGGCTTTGGTTATAGCGCCGGCCGATAACGCCGGCAACCGGGGCTCAACGGAATTTCCGCTCAATTATATCGCCGACCGGGTCGGTCCGGCCTGTTCGCAGGACAGCTACAAATCGATGTTTAATACGGCTACGAATACCGGATCGATAACCGCTTCCCTGACTCTTGATGATCCCAGTCTGGTCGATACCGGGTCGATCGCTTATAAATGGGTCGACCACGGCGCGGATATCAACAGCGTTGCCTGGACGGCCTACGCCGGCGCCGGCGACGCGGCCGCGTCGGTTCTCCTGGAAATTACTCTGCCCAATCTGGCCGGCGGCATGGTTCACACCAAGGATCTTTATGTCAAGGCAGCCGATTTAAGCATTTTGAAAAACACGGCGGTATCCGGTCCCTTTACTTATACCAAGGACTTGTCGTTTCCGGGTTATACGGTAGAAGTCAGCCAGAACATCACGGCCAACCCGACTTTTAAAATCTCGAAGCCGGCGGCTGCCAACGGTTCCGGCAAGGGATCGACCCTGATCATCCTGATTAAGGATCCGCTGGGCAACGGCAGCCAGTATTTTATGCGCAAGGTTGACTCGAACATGCACGAGCTGAACAGCGGCGAGAGTTATTATTTTAATAATTTCAATCCCGACATATTGGCGGAAGCCGGCTACAGCGCCGCCGATTATGGCGCCCTGAACTACTGGCACTACATTACCCTGACGGAAAACAGCGCTTATACGCTTCACGACGGCAGCGTCATCACGCCGAAATTCGGCTTTATCGGCGCTTCGTCAACCATAGACTACGCCGGAGCGTCGACCAAGCGCCTGCAGGCGATTATGGCCGGCAAATATTATGGCGACCTGCAGATCGACGTCATTTCCGGTTATGGCTATATCGGTCAAGGAAGCACGTCGATCCAGTATAACGGCAATATTATCTACGACCAGAACCTTTATAATGAAGGCAATTTCGTTTCGGAAGTCAAATACTACAATGCCAGCGAAGTCTCGTACAGCTATGATCTGGACTGTACGGATGTACCGGCCAATCCGGCCAATACCAACCATGATCATGATATCAGCTATATCCCGTCCGACGCGACGGTCAAAGTCGACCATTATATCCTGCGCGCCGGCGCCTCTTCCGTTGCTTTGACCCAAAACGGAACCTATGCGCCCAACGGCAGTTATCCGTCTTATTCGCCGGCGATCAATACGGCGGCGATAACCTCGCTGGGTGATTGCGGCAAGAATAACAGCTGGAAATCGCCGGACGACGGCGCCCGGTACAAAACCTCGCTGGCGCGGCAGGAATTCAAGATTGATCTGGCGAACAACCTCATGCCGGAACGTAGTCTGGACGATATCGATTTCAACAGCGCCGACACGTTTATCGCCCTTTACCTTTATGCTTCGGCCGGCGAGCAGGTGACCGACGCGGGAGACCGGTCGATCCTCTTTGAAAGCGGGACGAAGAAACTGGTTTTGAATCCCTCCGACAAGACCAGCGGACTGGTCTGGAAAACAAGCCTGCAGGCGTCCGCATCCCAGACGATTACCTTGCCGGACGATCTGCCGCACTATTCCGGGCAATATATCCTCTGCGTGTCCATGGCTTCCAAAGGCGCGGCCAAGGTGGATTCATATTTTTATTATGATATTTTTGCCGATTATAGTACATTGGGCGATTTTGGCCCGGCCCAGCAGACGATTGCCGCCGGCAATGAAAGCGGCACCTTCAGCAATGTCATAACCGATGTTTTGGATCACACGACTTATGAAACCACGGCGGGTGGCAAAAATTACTCGTTCAATCCGCTGATATCCTACTGCTCGCAAGATCTGTTTTTTACTTGTGAGGGTTCGTTGAAAAGATTGATTTATTATACCGGCAACGGCGTGTCTTATGAAGCGCCGATGCAAGATATGTACATCAAAATCTGGAACACGACAGACGGCGTTGACGCGGCGGCCTGCAAAGCTGCGGCCGGCTGGCTGTCCATCGACAACGCCATAACCTACGCGGATCGCCAGCCGATTATCATCATGAACAGCGCCGCCGGCGTGCTGACCCAAACCAATTACTGGAATACGTCGATCCCGGTTGTGAATAACTGCGACAACATTCTGCAATACCAGATCGCCAACAGCGCGGGCGAAGTATCCGGCATCAAAACCCTGATTATCCATGTCAGCGATCAGACGCCGGATTTAAGCGTCCGCATGGATTCCGACGGCAGCAAGCCGGTTTCCTCGGTCACGATCTATGCCGCCGACCTGTCCGGCAAGTCGCGGTCTCTATTCTATACGCAGAACGACACCCATATCGATTTTCCGGCCGCCGGCCTGAAGGTTACGGAAAACGGTACTTATAATATTTATGCGATCAACGGGTACGGTAATTACAGTACCCAATCGGTCACCATCGACTGGATCGACGCGACGGCGCCGTCCCTCAGCGTAGCGGACCTTCCCGGCGGCGCCCAGGAATTTTGCCTGACCGCCACGATTACCGATGAGAAGGACCCCGCCGCGGCAAGCTTATACCTTGGTTTTGACGACACATACGCGGCTATTCCCGGCGCCCCGTCCGGCGTTGTCGTGCCGGAAGCGCCCGGAGGCGGGGAATGGCAGGCCGCCGGCGCCGATCAGGGCGGCATCTACTATACCAACACCGTGATCGATACGACGGCGAAAACCAAAACCGTCACCGTCAAGGGCGTATACCAACATGACCCGAGCGGCGGCAGCCCGGCAGTCCGAACCCTGACCTTATACGCTATGGACGCGGCGGGCAACCAATCGGCGGCGCAAACGCTGCAAGATACCCCGATTACAGCGGCTCCGGCCTTCCAATCGGCCACCCTGGTCAACGGCAAAGTCCGCTTGACGTTCAACACGCCCGTCCGGGTTGTCGATCCGGTTGAATCGGCCGCCACGCCGGTATT
>CAYRWC010000195.1:0-5619 GCA_964427795.1 uncultured Oscillospiraceae bacterium
CCGATCAGGTAAGCTTTGCCTTGACCGAAATGATTGAATAAGCCCGCCGGTTTGCCGCGCCACCGGAAAACCGGGCGGCCGGTTCGGGTTCGGTATGTCTGCAGCCAGTGCCGGCCGGGAATCGACAAACCCGCCATGATGCCGCACCCTTCCAGATCGAAAGATTGCGCCGCCCCTTCTTCTAAACCGTCTTCTTTTTCATCTGCCGCTTCGTGCCGCACATCAAGCAACTCGTCTTCGCAGCCGCCGAAAACCTCGTCCAGGTTAAAAGCCGGACTCTGCAGCGTTGCGATCGAATGCTCGTCGAATAAAGCCGCTCCGGCTTCGGATATGAGCGTTCCTCCCCTGTCTACATAATCGGCGATCATCCGGGCGTAATCGGCGGACATAGCCGCCGGGAAAGGCAGAAAGACCAATTTGTAGCGCTGTAAACCGCTTTGCAGAGCCGTGTCGGCCCAAATCAGATCGACCGGCAGATCCAGATCATGCAAAGCCCGGTAAAGCTCCGGCAGCGAGGCGGCTATCCACGCTTCCCGCGCCGCCTGATAGCCAAGAATATAATTGTCGGTGTTGACCACAATCGCCACCGCCGCCGGTTCCGGCGAAGCCAGATCGAAGACCGCTTCATGCTGATGCAAAAAGCGTAGGACAGAAGATAAATCGGCCAGCCAGGGCATTGCTTCGCCCCGGCGGTTAAGCAAGCCGTGCCCATATGCTTCATGAAAAATCCGTTCTTCGCGGTACTGCCAATAGATCAAGCCTCCGGCGCCTCCGGCAATGCCGGCCAGCGTCCAGTTGATCAGATCGCGGCCGGTCGGGGAAGGCCAGCGTTCAAAAGCCGAGCAGGCGCGGCCGCCTTGCAGTTCGGCTGCCCAGACCGGTTTGCCGCAAGCTGCGCCGCGGGCGCCGTCCATAGCCAGATGGATAGCGCGAATCGACGCTTCCTGACCGTTTTCGCTGCCGTACCAAAGAGGATAAAGCGAACGGCCATAGATATCGGCGTTTTTAGCCAGCATATAATCATCGTGCCAGCCGCCGCCGAAGCCCTGGTCCAAAATAGAGTAGCCGGCATGGATCATAACCGGCCTGCCCTGCGGATCCAGCCTCTTGACCAGCGATCTTTTCCAGGCGGCGATTTCAGCCATCCGTTCCCGCATAAAATTGCAGAAAGCATTGGCCAAAGGATTCATCAGATGAACCGGCGGTTCAATATCCGCCCAGTCCAGATAATGAACCATCAGTATTTCGTTCAATTTATCCAGGGTACCGTATTGTTCATGCAGCCAGGCCTGAAATTTTTGCAGGGTATGGGGGCAGCAGCAATAAGCAGAAGCTCCCGGTTCGCGCGGATCCTGACGCGGCAGAACCGTCGGTTCCTGCCATATGACCCAGCCTTTGACCGCCGGACAGCCGGCGGCCGCCCGCAGCAGCGCCTCGACAAAACGTTCGGCGGCAGCCCGGGCGAAAGGATTGTCCCAGCAAGGCCCCGGCTTGCCGTCCGACGGGAGCGGATAAGGATTCGTATCGCGGATGATTTCGCCGAAAGCGTTGCGCTGGCAGATATCCTGTTCGCGATAAAGCCAGGGCGGCGCGTTTTCCAGGGTCAGGGTAATCAGTACATCCAGGCCGGCCGCCGCCGCTTGATCCAATAAAGCCAGCAGTGTTCCGAAATCATATTGCCCCGGCCGCGGCTCCTCATAGGACCAAACCTGCTGGATCCGGACGCAGGTTAAGCCGCAGGCCTTTAAAGCCGTCAGATCGCGGCTGATTTCTTCCGGCGGCGGGCCGGGATAGCGAAAATACTGGACGCCGTACAGCATGGCCTGCCCCTCCCGCCGCTATATTTCGCCGCGTTTTTCCATATCCCGCAAAGCGTTCAGGCACCGTTCCACGCCTTCCAGTTCCGGGTAGAGCGGGCTTTCGTATTCGACAATGTACCAGCGGGTGCCGCCGACGCTTCGGCACAATGCCATGAAATCCTTCCAGGGCACATCATCCTCACCGATCATCGTTTGGTATCCGGCTTCATGATCGGCCGCGCCTTTAGCCAGGCTGTAGGGTTTCAGGTGAACGCTGAGAAACCGGCCGGGATAACGCCGGATCAGATCCAGCATCGGATAGCCGCGGCCGTTGAGGACATGGCCGTTGTCCATCTGGAGGATAACCGACGCGTCGGTGTTGTCGCCGAACACCGTCAGCGGGCAATCGCGCGAGCCGGTATATAAGGCGACTTCGTCGACATGGTTGTGATAACCGAGCCGCAGGTCGTGTTCGGCCAGCCGCGCGGCATACCGGTTGAAGAGCGCGGCTGTTTGCAGCCAGGCCTCGCGGCTGCCGGTCATTTCCTCCGGCAAGCCGGGGATCATGACATTCTCATTGCCGACCGTCTTAAAATAAGCGACTGTCGCATCGAAACGGTCGTCCGCCAGGTATTCGACCGGCGTATGCCAGCCGCAGCAGGCCAGGCCGGCTTCGTCGAGCGCCCGGCGCACTTCGGCTGCCGTATGAACGAAATCACCGGCGAATTCAACGGCTTCATAACCCATCGCTTTAAGCTTTTTTAACGTTCCCGCCATGTCGGCGCTCAGCGCGTCTTTAACCGAATATAATTCTACCGCATAAGTATATTGTCCCATTTGATTCATCCTCCTGCCTTCCGGCTTATTTTGCGGTCATGGCCCGTCCGCCGCTTCGCGCCGATTGGTACAGCATTTCAAGAATCCGGACAACCTGCGCGGCTTCCCGTGCTTTTACCATCGGTTCCTTATCCTGCAGCAGGCAGTCGACCCAGGCCATGATTTCTTTGTCGTATTCCGATAATCCGGAACGGTCCTTTTCCGGTTTGCTGACAGATTCCCAGAGGTGGCCATGTTGTTCGCCATTCAGCGTCAGCTGGCCGTCCATTAATTCCGCGCCGCCCTTAACGCCGTATAAAATAGCGCCGTCACGTCCCTTTTCCTTCATATTGACGGCCCAGGTGGCATTGATCAGGAGCGTGGCGCCGCTTTCCAGAGTAACCAGGCCAAAAGCGCCGTCCTCAACCTCAAAATGCTTTATATCCCATGGTCCGCCGTCGTTATAGCCACCTAAAGGAATCAGCCGGTCATCCAGATTGCCTAACGCCGAGACAACGGGCGAATAATCGTTCATCAGCCATAACGTGAAATCAACCAGATGCGTGCCGATATCGATCAACGGTCCGCCACCCTGTTTGGCCCGGTTGAGAAATACGCCCCAGGTGGGAACGCCGCGCCGCCGCATAGCCTTTGCTTCGGCATAATAAATCTGACCCAGTTCACCGCGGGCAATCCGCTCGTGCAGCTCGCCGGCATGGCTGGAAAAACGCAGCTGGTAGCCGACGCTGAGTTTCCTGTGATAGCGTTCGGCCGCCGCAACCATGGCGTCGGCTTCCGCGCTCGTAATAGCCATCGGTTTTTCACAGAAAACATGGGCGCCGGACGCCAAGGCGGCTAAAGCAATCGGCGCGTGCTGATTGTTTTCCGTACAAATGCTCACGGCATCCAACGATTCATTCGCAAGCATTTCCCGATAATCCGTGTAAATTTCGGCTTCCGGCACACCATACTGCCGTCGCGCCGCATCCGCCCGTTCGGGAATCAAATCGCAAAAAGCAGTCAGCCGGACATTCGGACAGCGCTGATACCCTTTCAGATGTACGGCCGATATATAACCCAGTCCGATAACGCCAACTCTTAAAATATTATCCATATGTATGCCTCGCTCACCTTGCCGGCGCCGGCTTCAACTGCGGCCAAAGGCCGCAGCAGCATGGCTGCCGCGGCCCGGCCCCGGTTGAAATCGCGATACGGATCCGGAGCGGGAAATGGCTGGAGACCCGCCCATAAGATCCGTCAACCTCTTATTTCTGAGCAGCGATAAAAGCGGTCAGCTGCTTCTGGTACTCTGTAACCAATTTATCCAGGCCGGCGGCTTTCAGCCGGCTGACGGCGGCGTCATAATAATCGGCGTAAGCCTGAACGCCCATGACGATCGGCGTCATGACCGACGCGGCTTCGGCTTGAACGTTGGCGTATTCCGTGGCGATGGATGTCGCGTCAAAGAAGAAAGCGCCGGCAATCGAATTCTCGGCTTTTTCATCTTCGACATAAGCAATATCGTTATACGCTTTAAATCCGGTCGTATCGTAACGAACCATGCTGATATAGCCGACCTTCCAGTCGTCACCGGTCTGGTAGTTGTTCTGGTTCGTCGTGGCATCCAGAATGCTGACCATGCCCCGTTCATTATTCGGATCGCGTTTCCAGTGGGTGCCTTCGATACCGTACATATACAGATCATAGTTGTCCTGATCGCTCCATAACCAGTTGATAAATTTTATGGCGCTCTCCGGATGCTTGGAAGTAACGGATATGCCGTTGCAGTTTTTTATGCCCCAGTTGCGGATAGCCGGTTTTTCTTCGGCAAAGCGGAATGATTTCAAGTCGTCGGCCGTGACATCCGGATTGTTCTTCTGAGCTTGCGCCAAGGTCGGGAACTGCCAGAGGAAAGCGTCGCCGTTCGCCATATAGTTGTTGTACCAGTCGAAGTTGACCGAAAGGATGTCCGGCTGAATGATACCTTCCTTGTAAGCTTCGTTCATAAAAGCGCAGTCCTTTTTAAATTCTGCCGATTCAAACCACGATTTGACCGTACCATCCTGAAAGATCTGGAAAAACTGATCTTTGACAATAAACGGATACGTGTCGTACAGGCGGTGCAGCGTCGGCGACAGCTGCAGCACCGCGGCGTCGTAGGTGGCTTGCGAGAAATTGAGGATCGGCAGGTTGACGCCGTCCCAGTCGGCCCGGACAGTCCGGAAGCAATCCAGAATATCTTCCGCCGTTTTCGGGATCTCCAGGTTATATTTCTTGAAAACATCATCGCGGTAGAACATATTGGTGTCTACGGCCAATTCGATCCAGAAGGTCGGAATGATGTAGTTGCGGCCGCCGATTTTCGAGCCTTCCCACATGGCTTCCGGCACTTTTTCTTTGACGACCGGCCCATATTCGTCGATCAGGTCGGTCACGTCGACGAGAGCGCCGCGGCTGTAATAGTTGTTATAGGGAATCCAGTCCTGCATGATATGGAACATGTCGAATTCTTCGCCGCTGGTGAATTTCAAGTTGACTTTATCCGCCCAGACGTCCCAGGGGATGCCTTCGCGCACCAGTTTGACGCCGACTCCGTCCGTCAGAAGCTTTTGGTTGATCAGATCCATGACCTTGCTTTCGTCAGTCATCAGATCGCCCGGTATAACATATTTCATGGTGATGACTTCAGCCGGCGCGGTGGTCGTTGTGCCGCTTTCCTTGGTTGTCGCGCTGTTTTCGCTTTTTTTCGTCGTGCCCGATGTCGCCGTCGTGGAGGTGCTCGTGCCCTGGCAGGCGGCAAGGCTGAATATCAGGAGCAGAACAAGCAGCAGAATAGAAATTCTTTTCATAGTCATCCTCCTCTTTTTATTTGCAAGATCGCATTCGATCTTGTCATCCTTTGACTGAGCCGATGATCAAGCCTTTGACAAAATAGCGCTGTAAAAACGGGTATAAGAATATGATCGGGCCGATGGTAATAATGGCCGTAGCCATTTTAGCCGTT
>CAYRWC010000196.1:0-5570 GCA_964427795.1 uncultured Oscillospiraceae bacterium
TGCGACCATGGACTGGATGGAGCAGGAACAGGAACGGGGCATAACCATTACTTCCGCTGCGACAACCGCCCAATGGAAAGGCAAGCGCATCAACATCATCGATACGCCGGGCCATGTCGACTTTACCGTAGAGGTCGAACGTTCACTGCGCGTTTTGGACGGCGCCGTTACGCTGTTCTGCGCAAAGGGCGGCGTTGAGCCCCAGACGGAGACCGTCTGGCGGCAGGCTGATCATTACGGCGTTCCCCGCATCGCTTACGTCAATAAAATGGATATTCTCGGTGCCGATTTTTACCGTGCCGTGGATATGATGAAGCAACGGCTCAGAACCAATGCCGTGCCGATTCAGCTGCCCATCGGCAAAGAGGAAACCTTCTCCGGAATAATCGACCTGATGATCATTAAGGCGGAAGTATATGGCGATGACATGGGCAAAGACATTCAGGAAAAGGATATCCCTGAAGACATGCTGTCATCGGCGAAATCCTGGCGTGACCGGATGGTGGAAGCGATTGCCGAAACCGACGACGATCTGACGCAGAAATTCCTTGAGGGAGAGGAAATCTCGATCCCGGAATTGAAGACTGCTCTTCGCCGCGCGACAATTGCCTGCCATATTACTCCGGTTTGCTGCGGATCATCGTATAAGAACAAAGGCGTCCAGATGATGCTGGACGCGGTTGTCGACTACTTGCCGTCGCCTTTGGATATTCCGCCGATTACCGGCGTCAATCCCGAGACGGATGAGGAAGAAGCCCGTCATTCCGATGACAGCGCGCCGTTCTCGGCGCTGGCGTTTAAAATCATGGTCGACCCGTTTGTCGGCAAATTATGCTTTTTCCGGGTTTATTCCGGAATGCTCGAGTCCGGATCTTATGTCTTGAATTCCGTTAAAAACAAGCGTGAGCGGATCGGCCGCATTCTACAGATGCACGCCAACCACCGCGCGGATATCGACAAGGTATATTCCGGCGATATCGCCGCGGCCGTCGGTCTTAAGGACACGACAACCGGCGACACGCTGTGCAATGAAGACCATCCGGTCATTCTCGAGTCCATGGAATTTCCCGAGCCGGTCATTCAAGTTGCCATCGAACCGAAATCCAAAGCAAGCCAGGAAAAAATGATGGCCGCTCTGACCAAGCTGGCGGAAGAAGACCCGACTTTCAGGACATATACCGATCAGGAAACCGGCCAGACTTTGATAGCCGGCATGGGCGAGCTTCATCTGGATATCATCGTTGACCGCCTGTTCCGTGAATTTAAGGTGGAAGCCAATGTCGGCGCGCCTCAGGTCGCCTACAAGGAAACCATCCGCAAGAAGGTCCGCGCCGAAGGCAAATTTATCCGCCAGTCCGGCGGCCACGGCCAGTACGGCCATTGTGTGCTGGAACTGGAGCCTCTGGAACCCGGCACCGGCTATGAATTCGTCAACAAGGTTATCGGCGGCGCTATTCCCAAAGAATTTATCGCCCCGATCGACGCCGGCATTCAGGAAGCTATGGGCAACGGCGTTTTGGGCGGCTACCCGGTCGTGGATGTTCGCGCGACGGTTGTCGACGGTTCGTTCCATGAAGTCGACTCTTCGGAAATGGCATTTAAAATCGCCGGTTCGATGGGTTTTAAAGAAGGCTGCCGCAAAGCGGATCCGGTTCTCCTGGAACCGATCATGCGCGTGGATGTCATCGTGCCGGATGATTATCTGGGCGACGTCATGGGCGATCTAAGCGCCCGGCGTGGCCGGATCGAAGGCATGGAAGACCGCTCGGGCGTCAAGGCGATCACCGCCAAGGTTCCTCTGTCGCAAATGTTCGGCTATGCCACCGTTTTACGTTCGCGCACTCAGGGCCGCGGCACATTTGTTATGCAGATCAATCATTTCGAAGAAGTTCCCCGTAATCTGATGGAAACCATTCTTAAAAAATGACAGGCTGTAAGCGCCGGAAAAGCCTGAAATGATTGTCAAATCCGGCAAATAGTGTACAATGTTCTTTAATGGCTTCATGCCAAACAAGGAAAAGAATCAGCATGCAAATGCTGAACAAAGGAGGATACGCTCAAATGGCAAAGGCAAAATACGAAAGAACTAAGCCCCATGTAAACATCGGGACCATCGGCCACGTTGACCATGGCAAGACTTCTCTTACCGCTGCAATCACGAAGGTCTTGGCAATGGACGGTTCCGCGCAATATACGTCATACGACAATATTGACAAGGCTCCGGAAGAAAGAGCTCGTGGTATCACAATCAACACCGCGCATGTCGAGTATCAGACCAAAGCTCGCCACTATGCCCATGTTGACTGCCCAGGCCATGCCGACTATATCAAGAACATGATCACCGGTGCCGCTCAGATGGACGGCGCTATCCTGGTTGTATCCGCGGCCGACGGCCCGATGCCCCAGACCCGTGAGCACATCCTGCTCGCCGGTCAGGTTGGCGTTCCTTCCATCGTCGTATTCCTGAACAAATGCGACATGGCCGATCCGGAATTGATCGAACTGACCGAGATGGAAGTCCGCGAACTGCTGAATACCTATGGCTTCGACGGCGACAACGCTCCGGTTATCCAAGGTTCGGCTCTGGAAGTGCTTGAGTGCACCAGCACCGATCCGAATGATCCGAAGTACAAGTGCATCCATGAATTGATGGATGCCGTCGACGCTTATATTCCGACTCCTGCGCGTCCGACCGACCTGCCTTTTGCCATGCCGGTTGAAGACGTCTTCACCATTACCGGCCGCGGCACCGTCGCTACCGGCCGTGTTGAGCGCGGTGTCGTCAAGGTTGGCGATCCGGTTGAAATCGTCGGCTTGGCCGATGAGCCGAAAGCCACCGTTATCACGGGCGTTGAAATGTTCCGTAAGCTGCTTGATCAGGCCCAGGCCGGCGACAATATCGGCTGCCTGCTCCGCGGCATTCAGCGTAAAGAAGTCGAGCGCGGCCAGGTTATCGCAAAACCCGGAACCATCAAACCGCATACCCACTTCACCGGTCAAGTCTATGTTTTGACCCAGGCTGAAGGCGGCCGTCACAAACCTTTCTTCAACGGATATCGTCCGCAGTTCTATTTCCGCACCACCGACGTTACCGGTGTTGCCGAATTGCCTGCCGGCATTGAAATGTGCATGCCGGGCGACCACGTGACCATTACGGTTAAGCTGATCACCCCGATTGCCATGGAGCAAGGCTTGAAATTCGCTATCCGTGAAGGCGGTAAAACCGTTGGTTCAGGCACCATTTCCTCGATTATCGAGTAATTAATTTAAATTATATCAGCAAAGAGGTGTCTCGATTATTTTGGGACACCTCTTTTCTTACCGTTCAAAACCGGGATAATGGTATAATAGAGCATGCAAGCAGAATAAAACTGCGACATTAAAAAGGCATCAGGTGAAAACGATGAGTGAACAGCAAGAATCCGGCACAGCTGTAGCTAAACCCCGTAAGCGCCGTCAAAAATCGGTAGCTGCCAAGACAGATCAGATAGCGAAAAAGACAGAAAGCTTGATATTAACCTTACCCATGATTCCTTTGCGCGGCCTGGCTGTTTTTCCCGGCGTAAGTCTCACCTTTGATGTTGCCCGAGACAAGTCCCGTTTAGCTGTCAAAGCCGCCATGGAAAGCAATCAGATGGTATTTCTGACGGCACAGAAAGATGTAGCCCAGGATTGGCCGGCTCCCGATGAAGTTTATCCTTTCGGCTGTGTTGCCCGGATACGGCAGATCCTGGAACTGCCGGGCAGCGAAACCATGAAATTGCTGGTCGAAGGCCGCAACCGGGCGCTTCTGGTTGCCGTTAACGCCGACGAGCCTTATTATCGCGTCGATGTCAGCTATTATCCGGCCGAAGTGCCGGAACAGGAATTTCCCATCAATGAAGCCCATCGACGCCAATTGATGAAGGCTTTTGAGAAATACGCCGCCAGCAGCAATCGAGTTTCACCGGAAACGATCATTGCTCTGAACAACATCACGGATGCGTCATTGGCCGCCGACGCGGTTGCCGGACAATTGAATATAAACATCCAGGAAAAGCAGCAGCTTCTGGAGTCCATAGATACTTCGGAACGTATTCGCCAACTGATCATGCTGATCGACCGGGAACAATATATCGCCGAACTGGAAAAAGAAATCGGCGAAAAAGTCCGCATGACCATTGAAAAAAACCAAAAAGAATATTACCTGCGGGAGCAGATTAAAGCGATACAAACTGAATTGGGCGAACAAGAAGGCTCGCAGCAGGAGCAGGACGCCTACATGAAGCAGCTGGCCAAGCTGCCTCTGCCGGATGATTTAAAAAGTAAAATTGCCAAGGACATCAACCGGCTGGCCCGTATGCCCGCAGGGTATCCGGAAGGCGCCGTTCTGCGCAGCTACATGGATTTGCTGTTCGAAATGCCCTGGGGCAAGATGGATCAGGAGCGGCTGAATATCGCGCAAGCCAGGAAAATACTTGATCGTGATCATTACGGCTTAGAAAAAGTCAAAGAACGGATCCTGGAGTATCTGGCTGTCCGGAAACTGCGTCAGGAAACCGGCGACACCAGCTTTAAAGGGCCGATTCTCTGTTTGGTCGGCCCGCCGGGCGTGGGCAAAACATCGATCGCCCGTTCGGTAGCTCAGGCGCTCGGCCGCAAGTATGTCCGGATGTCTCTGGGCGGCATTCGTGACGAAGCCGAGATCCGCGGCCATCGCCGGACCTATGTCGGCGCCATGCCCGGACGGATCATCAATGCGATACGCCAGGTCGGACGGGACAATCCGCTGATCCTCCTGGATGAAATCGACAAGCTGGGCAGCGATTTTCGGGGCGATCCGTCTTCCGCCCTGCTCGAGGTATTAGATCCGGAACAAAACAACAGTTTCCGGGATCATTATCTCGAGATTCCTTATGACCTGTCGCATGTCTTATTTGTCACAACGGCAAATACAACGGAGACAATTCCGCAAGCTTTACTGGACCGAATGGAAATCGTTATGCTCTCCGGCTATACCGAGGAAGAAAAAATTGAAATAGCCATCCGCCATCTGCTGCCGCACCAGCTTAAGCAAAACGCGCTGAAAAAGAGCCAGCTCGGTATAACGCGCGAAGCTCTGCGCGGCATAATCAGCTGGTATACACGCGAAGCCGGCGTTCGCCAGCTCGAACGGGAGTTGGCTCATGTTTGCCGTCGGGCGGCGATTATGATTACCGAGAAACAACAAAAGAGCATTCATGTTCATGAAGATAAACTGGAAGATTTGATCGGCAAAAAGAGATTTCGCTATGAAAAAGCCCAGGATCAGGATCAGATCGGCGTGGCGACCGGCCTGGCCTGGACGACCGCTGGCGGCGACACCCTGATGATCGAAGTCAACGTTATGCCCGGCAGCGGCAAGCTGGAACTGACCGGACAATTGGGCGATGTCATGAAAGAGTCGGCACGGGCGGCGGTGACTTATATCCGGTCGCAGGCCGACAATCTCGGCATAGACAACAAATTTGCCACCGACAAAGATATTCACATTCATGTTCCCGAGGGGGCCACCCCTAAGGACGGCCCTTCCGCCGGCATAACGCTGGCGA
>CAYRWC010000197.1:0-5557 GCA_964427795.1 uncultured Oscillospiraceae bacterium
ACGCCGCCCTGCGCGTCGGATCGGACTTCCACGACTTCAAAACCGGCCATTGCCGCCGAAGCCGGATTGGTGCCGTGCGCCGAATCGGGAACAATCATTTTCCGGCGGCCGTTATCGCCGCGATGCTCATGGTAGGCCCGGATGATCATCATGCCGGTCAATTCGCCCTGAGCGCCGGCAGCCGGCTGCAGGGTAAACCGATCCATACCGGTTATGGCGCAAAGCATCTGCTCGGTTTCAACCATCAGCCGGAGACAGCCCTGTACGGTTTCGGCCGACTGATAAGGATGAATTTTCTCAAAGCCGGCCAGCTGCGCCGCCTGTTCGTTGATTTTGGGATTGTATTTCATGGTGCAGGAGCCCAAAGGATAAAACCCGGCGTCAACGCCATAATTCATTTGGGACAACCGGGTGTAGTGACGTACGACATCGACTTCGGCAACCTCCGGCAAAGCCGGCGGCTCTTCACGCAAAAACGGCGTCGGTATCAGCTGTTCCAAGTCATTCTCCGGCACGTCGCAAACCGGAAACAAGGCTGATTGCCGGCCTGTCCGGCTCATTTCAAAGATCAGGGGTTCATTTTGTATCATTTTTCGCACCCCTTTCCACGCATCGTTTCTTCAATAATGGCAACAAAATGATCCAGTTCCGCACGGGTCCGTTTCTCAGTTACAGCCAGCAGCCAGACATCCGGCAGTTCCGGGAAGCAGGTTCCGATCTCGAATCCGCCGATGATGCGGTTTTGCAACAGATCCCGGTTAAGGTCTTTCAGGTCGCCCCGGAAACGAACGGCAAATTCTTTGAAAAAAGATTGGTTGAAAACAGGCTGGAACCAGGGCAGCTGCAGCAAGCGCCGATAGAGATAATGAGCTTTTTGCGTGCTCAGCTCAGCGGCTTCTCTCAGTCGCCGAGGACCCGTCATAGCCAGATAAATCGTTGCGGTAAGAGCGTTCAGCGCTTGGTTCGTGCAGATGTTGGAGGTCGCCTTTTCCCGCCTGATATGCTGTTCACGTGTCTGGATGGTTAGGACAAATCCCCGGTGGCCGTCGGCATCGGTTGTTTCACCGACAATCCGGCCGGGCATCTTGCGCAGAAGCGCCTGCCCCGCAGCCATGAATCCCAGATAAGGGCCGCCGAAATTTAAGCTGTTGCCTAAAGCCTGTCCCTCTCCGACCACGATATCCGCGCCCAGGCTGCCCGGCGATTTTAATAATCCCAGCGATATCGGGTCGCAGCTGACAATCAGAAGACTGTGATTGGCGTGAGCCAGATCGGCCGCGGCACGAACATCCTCCACACCACCGAAAAAATTTGGATTCTGCAGGACAACCGCCGCCGTGTCGCCGGTCAGCTTGCCGGCCAGATCATGTAAATCGAGCGAGCCGGCCGTCGGGTCATAAGCAACCGGCTCCAGCGTCTGACCGTGAAAACGAGCGTAAGTCGCCAGAACAGCCCGGTGTTCGGGATGCAGGTTGCCGGCCGTCAGGATCCGGTTCTTCCGGGATGCCTGTGCGGCCATCAGTACGGCTTCAGCCAGCGCCGACGCGCCGTCATAAAGGGAAGCGTTGGCCACATCCATGCCGGTCAATCGGCAAATCATCGTCTGGTATTCAAAGATAGCCTGCAGCGTACCCTGGCTGATTTCCGGCTGGTACGGTGTATAAGCCGTATAAAATTCCTGCCGCGACACCAGGTTCTTAACGGCGGCCGGAATGTAATGATCGTAAGCGCCGGCTCCCAGAAAGCAGCAATAATCATCGACATTGGCATTAGCCGCGGCCAGCGATTTCATCTGCGAATCCAGTTCCAGTTCCGATAATGCCGGCGGCAGTTCGAGCGCCTGTTTCAAACGGACGGCTTCCGGTATATCGGCAAACAGGTCTGCCATATCGGAGAATCCTAAAGCGGCCAGCATCTCCCGTTGTTGCTCGGGTGTGCCGGGGACATAGCCGTTCATCAGGCTTCCTCCTTGGCGCAGAAGGCACGATACGCCGTTTCATCCATCAGTCCGGCCAGTTCGTCAGGATTTGCCAGCTCCAGAACGGCAATCCAGCTCTCATAAGGCTGGCTGTTGATCGTTTCCGGCGCGTCCGCCAGAGCTTCATTGACGGCGACGACTTGTCCGGATACGGGGGTATAGACTTCCGAAGCCGCCTTAACCGATTCCACCACGCTGAGTACCGCGCCGGCTGAAAAAGCCGCGTTCAGTTCCGGCAATTCAACAAAAACAACATCGCCAAGAGCGTGCTGCGCATAATCGGTAATACCGACAGTCGCTTGATTTCCGTCGATTTTCAGCCATTCATGATCCTGAGAATAAAGCAGATTTTTTCGCGTATCCATGTTTTCATCCTCCGATTTTCGATTCAAGATTTAAGCGGTACTTTTTACTGTAGAACGGCAAGCCGATAACACGCGCTTTTACAGGCTTATCCCGGATAACCACATCCAGTTCGGCGCCTTCCGCAGCCTGATCGGCGTCCAGCAAAGCCATGGCCAGATTCTTTTTAAGTGTCGGGGCAAAACTGCCCGATGTTACAAAACCGACAGCACGTTCGCCCTGCCGGACCTCATAATGACCGCGGGCGACGCCCCGGCCGATCATTTCCAAGCCGGCCAGTTTTCGCTTCAAACCCGAATCCCGTTGGCAGAGCAAAGCTTCGCGACCGATAAAATCCGGTTTATCCAGCTTGACAAACCGGCTTAAACCGGCTTCCAGAGGCGAAATATCCCGGGCCAGCTCATGACCATAAAGCGGCAGAGCCGCTTCAAAACGCAGTGTGTCGCGGGCGCCCAGTCCGGCCGGCAACAATCCGTCGGCACGCCCGGCTTCCAGAAGACATTCCCAGATCCGCGGCGCCGCGGCCGCCGGCAGGTATAATTCAAATCCGTCCTCGCCGGTGTAGCCGGTGCGTGATATCAGCATATCCTGTCCGGCGCAGCCGACATGCTGCCGAAAATGGTAAAACCGGATCCGGCTCAGATCCTCATTCGTCAGCCGCTGCAGGATTTTTTCCGCCCGTGGCCCCTGAATGGCAAGTTGCGCGTATTCAGCCGAAACATCGGCCAATTGCGCGTCGCCGGTCAGATGCGCCGCAATCCAGGCTGCGTCCTGCTCAGTATTGGCGGCATTGACAACCAGCAGCCAGGATTCGGCGGACAGGCGGTAAACCAACAGGTCGTCGACAACACCGCCGTCTTCGGCGCACATCGGCGAATAAACGGCCTGATCGATCATCGTCCTGCCGATGTCATTGGTCAGGAGGTGCTGCAGATTGTTCAGCGCGCCGGGGCCCTGCAGCAGCAGCTCGCCCATGTGGGAAACATCAAATAAGCCGGCCGCCGCGCGGACGGCTTCGTGCTCCTCGATGATGCCTTGATATTGAACGGGCAGAGCCCATCCGCCGAAATCAACGATTTTGCCGCCTAAAGCCACGTGCCGCTCATACAACGGAGTCTGTTTCATGCTCAAGTCTCCTCGCAATCCGGTCAGGCCGGCAATCCTCGCAGACTCCCGGGCCGCCCTGTTTTGCCGGGTGAACTAAAAAGGAAGATGACAAAATAGCCTGTCATCTTCCTCTGTTTTTTGACCTGAGAGATTCTCCCCGTTTTTATCCGGGATTTGCTCCTTCGGTGCTTCTCGAAGCTTTTCAGAGTCATGTCCGGGGACGGTCCTTTTGCCTGAAAGGTTCATGTTGCCCCCGACAGAACAGCATTTGCTTCTTCGGCGCTTATTGCTAAGTCTCTCCCGCACCCATCATCCATGCCTATTTAGTTGTTACAAGCTGTATTGTAGCGAATCGGGACGGGAAAAGCAATGCCGCTTTCGGATGGGCTCGGTTTTGCCCGGATTATAATTTTTCCTGCCCGACCTTTTTGATCCAGTCGCGGGTCTGGTATACGGCGTCGAGGCCAATGTCGGCTATCGCGCTCGTACAAAAGATAACGCCTTCGATTTCACCTTGTTTAAGCCAGGTATAATACCGATCCAGCTGCATTTGCATCAATTCCGGCGAAATAGGCCGGCAATCGCCGTAATCCCACATGTAGCAGCCGGCAACAATACGCTTGCCCGGACATAGCGCCTTTAATCGAGCCAGGTTTTCATCCAGATTGACGATATCTTTCGCCCACCAGGTCCACATGGAAACGACATCGCATTCGGCCAGATAAGGAATAACGGCTTCCTCGAAATTGTGCGTATAGATGACCACCCAAAGATCCAGATGCCGGCCGGTCTTTTCATCCAGTTCCTTCTTATAGTTCTGGAGTTTGGCTATCGGATATTTAGCCCAGTGCTCCTTGCTGACAAAGAAATCGTCCATAATCGTACCGACAACATTTTTATGCAGCTTGGCCTGCCGTATAACCTCGCGTACATCGGCGTCGCCGTCGTCCGGCCGGCCCATCGAACCGTAATCGGCGATCGACCAGACCACCCGGTCCAGACAATCCAGGACAATCGCGTCCTGGTCATAAGGAATGGTCGGCTTGCCTTGATAGACGACGCGGCAGATATTGGGAATATCAAAATAGACAGCGCCTTCCAACGGCGTCATCCGGTTGGAGCCCGGCAGTTTAAAAGGATTATCCGGCAGATGATGCGTGCCTGCATCTTGCCCCCACAACCAAAATGTATCTCTTAATGTATTCATAATGCTGACCTCCTCTAGTCACCTTGATGCCTGCCGTGTCAATCACTCCGGGATCTGGTCCGCGCCGTGTTCTTTTATCCAGTTCCGCGCATAATCGACTGCTTTGAGTTCCAGATCCGCAATACAGTTGGAACAGAAAATGATTCCCTGGATTTGTTTTTTCATCAACCATTCATGATATTGGTCCAGCTGATAAGCGATAAGATCCATCGGCATCGGCCGGCCGCCGCCATAATCCCACATATAGCAGCCGCATAAAACCGGCTTATCCTGATCCAGCAAGCCCCTCAATTTTGTTAGGTTGCGATCCAGACATGTCAGGTCTTTTGCCCACCAAGTCCACAGGCTGACCACATCGCAGGCAGCAAGATGCGCTTTGACGGGCGAATCCAGCTCATGGGTGTAAATAACGGTCCACAAATCCATCTGGCGGCCAACCTGCCGATTCATACGGCGCTTGAAATCCATCAGTTTCTCAGGTGGATTCATGCTCAGCCGTGGCTCGCGCATAAAATCATCCATAATCGCCCCGACAACGTTGGGATGCTGACGGGCGATCCGGATCACTTCGTCGGTGTCGTCGCCGCCGCCGTCGTTGCGCGTTGAACCGCCGCATCCGATGATGGACCAGACAACCCGCCGCAGCGAATCCAGCACCATGGCTTCCTGATCAAAAGGAGGAACCGGCAAGCCTTCCGAAACAACGCGGCAGCAATTGGGAATGCCAAAATAATAGGCGCCTTCCAAAGCAGTCATGCGATTGGCGTGCGGCAAATTGTAATTGTGCCCGGACGGGCCGTGGTGCGTATTGGGTGTTTGTCCCCAGATCCATAGTTTATCCCGCAATTCAGCCATGTTGATAACCTCCCGGTTCTTCGATTTTACAATTCAAACAAGTCGCA
>CAYRWC010000198.1:0-5537 GCA_964427795.1 uncultured Oscillospiraceae bacterium
CCGCATACGAAATTGCAGATGCTTCTGCGCGGCCAGAACCTGTTGGGCTACAAGCATTATGCCGATGATGTGGTCGATTATTTCGTCGCCCGCTCGGTTGCCAACGGCATCGATATTATCCGGATTTTCGACGCGCTGAACGACTTCCGCAACATCGAAAAATCAATGGCCGCCTGCCGGCGCGAGGGCGGTCATGCCCAAGGCTGCATCGCCTATACCACCAGCCCTTTCCATTCAATTGAGAAATTTGTGTCCGATGCCAAGCAACTTGAGGATATGGGCGCCGATTCGGTCTGCATCAAAGATATGGCCGGCTTGCTGCTGCCTTATGAGGCTTATAAACTGGTCAAGGCCATGAAAGAAAGCCTCTCGATTCCAATTGAACTGCACACCCATTATACCAGCGGCGTCGGTTCGATGACCTACCTGAAGGCGATCGAGGCCGGCTGCGACATCGTCGACACCGCCCTCAGCCCCCTGGCGATGGGCACATCGCAGCCGCCGACGGAACCGCTCGTTGCCACTCTGGCCGGAACGGAATATGACACCGGCCTGGATTTGATCAAACTGACCGACATTTCCGAACACTTCCGCGATGTGCGCGAAAAATGGATCGCCAGCGGCTTGATCAGTCCGAAAATGCTGGGTGTCGATGTCAACGCGTTGATTTATCAGGTACCGGGCGGCATGCTGTCCAATCTGGTATCCCAGCTGAAACAAGCCGGCAAGGAAGATCAGCTTTACGAAGTGCTGGCCGAAGTGCCCAGAGTGCGCAAGGATTTCGGTTATCCGCCGCTGGTTACGCCGTCGTCGCAGATCGTCGGCACTCAGGCGGTCATGAATGTCATTATGGGCGAACGCTATAAAATGGTGCCCAAAGAGTCGCGCGGCATGGTCAAAGGCGAATACGGACGGACACCCGCTCCGATCGATCCTGAAATCCAAAAGAAAATCCTTGGCGATGACCAGCCGATTACCTGCCGGCCTGCCGATCTGCTTGAACCGGAACTTGACAAGATCAAGGCTCAAGCCGCAGAATATGTAGAGCAGGAAGAAGACGTCCTGACCTATGCCATGTTCCCGCAAGTTGCCGAAAAATTCTTCAAATGGCGGCGGGCTCAGCGCCATCTGGTCGATGACACGGTTGGCAGCGTGGAAGGCGGTTACCAGCCGGCCTAATACGAAAGCAAACTGGACGACTGCCCGGTTCGGCCTATGGCGACTGTTCTTAACGGACAGGCGCGGTCTGGCCGCCGGGCTTTTTGCTCTAAAGCGGCGTCGCGCCGTAAACAGGGGAGGATAAAATGGAACCAGGGAAGATCAGTTTGATGAATCAGATTGAGAAGGCCATGCCGCAAATGAGCAAGGGCCAGAAAGCGATAGCTTCATATATTCTTTCCCATTACGAGCATGCCGCTTATATTACAGCCGCTAAAATCGGCGAAGAAGCCGGCGTAAGCGAATCGACGGTAGTGCGATTTGCCATGGAGCTGGGATTCGAAGGTTATCCGCATTTCCAGAAAGCCTTGCAGGAGGAGTTGAAAGGCCGCCTGACATCGGTGCAGCGAATGAAAGTATCGGCGAAGTTGACCGACAAGGACGACATCCTCGGTTCCGTCCTCTTGTCGGATGTCGAGAAATTGAAACGGACATATGAACATATCGACCGCCAGGCTTTCAACAAAGCCGTCGATCTGATCCTCGGCGCCAACAAGATCTTCATTCTCGGCGTGCGCAGCGCGGCGCCGCTGGCTTCTTTTATCGGTTTTTACTTTAATTTGATTTTCGATAATGTCCGTTTGGTTCATACGACAAGCGTCAGTGAAATGTTTGAGCAGATCCTGTCCGTTAAAGCGGGCGATGTCGTCATCGGCGTGAGTTTTCCCCGTTACTCCAAACGAACCATCAAAGCCATGAGCTATTCCCGTTCGACGGGAGCGACCGTGATCGCGATTACCGACAAGGCCGGCACGCCGATCGCCGACAGCGCCGATGTGTGCCTTCTGGCGCCCAGCGACATGACATCCTTTGTCGATTCGCTGGTTGCGCCGCTTAGCGTGATTAATGCCCTGATAGCCGCCATCGGCTTCAAACGGCAGGATGTCGTGTCCCAAACCCTGGAAAAATTGGAGCATATCTGGGACGAATACCAGGTTTATGACAAGGGGGAGGTTCCGCATGAGTGATAATCAACCGACAGGTAGTAAATTGGCGGCGTCGGCGGCCATTAAGATCGCTTTGACGGCCGATCGGGATGAAGAGCGGCAGTTGATCGGCCAGGATCTGGCTTTAGGCATCAAAGCGGCCGCCGTTGATTTTGGCGGCGAATTTATTTCATCGGTTTCCAAAATGGTTGAACGGGCAGTGGTCGCGGCTAAGCGCGAAGGGCTGATCGGTTCTACCCACGCTGAAGAAGGCGCCGTCGCCGGCGCGGCGCGGGAAGCCATTTCACAGATTATCAACAAAGCCATCGGCTTGAATGTCGGCGGCAAGATCGGCATAGCCCGGCTTGACGACCACATCGGCGTTTGCGTCTTTTTCGGCATCGGTCTCCTGCATTTAAATGAAGTGGCTATCGGACTGGGACACCGGGTCGTCTGACCATCGGTAAACATAAGAAGGGGGCTGGCGGCAGTCTGGTGCTGCCGCTGTGAACATGGACAAAGTAGTGACAATTGCCATCGACGGACCGGCCGGAGCGGGGAAAAGCACCATCGCCCGGTTGCTTGCGGATCGTCTGGGCATCCTTTATCTGGATACGGGCGCCATGTACCGCGCCGTCGGTCTCAAAGCCTTGCGGACCGGAACGGATATGCGTTCGGAGACGGCTATGACAGTGCTTCTGGCGCAGACAGAGCTGGACATCCGGTTTGCCGGGCAAAATCAACAGATCTTTCTGGACGGTGAAGACGTTACCGCCACCATCCGCCTGCCGGAGGTATCCCGGGCGGCATCCGACGTCAGCGCTTTGCCGGTTGTCCGCTTGAAACTGGTTGAATTGCAGCGCCAGATCGCGTCCGGGCAGAATTTGATTTTGGACGGGCGGGATATCGGCACCTATGTGCTGCCCCATGCTTCTTACAAGTTTTTTCTGACGGCCGATCTGAGCGAACGGGCAAGAAGACGCCTGCTCGACCTGCAGGCCCGCGGCAGCAAGAACGCGACGCTGGAGCAGGTTGCGGACGACATGAGCTATCGGGACAGCCAGGACAGCAGCCGTGCCCTGGCGCCGCTGAAGCAGGCGGATGACGCGATTCTGGTCGACACGACCGGTCTGACAATCGAAGAAGTTGTCGAGAAAGTCATGGGCTATCTCGGCCAGATCGTTTCATGAGTCCGGCTGCCGTTATGCCGCCTGATGAGCCATACCGGAAAACGCGCGCCTTCCTGCGCGGCCTGTGCCGGGTTTTAGTGCATTTGCTGTTCCGGGTCCGATATGAAGGGACAGAACACATTCCGGCGGCAGGACCAGCTGTTCTGGTGGCTAATCATACCAGCATGATCGATATGTTCGCCATCCACATCCGTGTCCGTCCCTGGATTCATTGGGTAGCGAAAAAAGAGCTGTTCCGCTATCGGCTGCCGGCAGCGTTTTTCCGCTTGGCCGGCTGTATCCCCGTAGACCGGTCCAGAGCGGATCTTTCCGCCGCGCGGGGCATTATCGGCGCGCTGCGGCAAGGCCGCCTTGTCGGCATGTTCCCGCAGGGCACGCGCGTTAAATCAGATGAAATCAACCAAATCAAACCGCGCAGCGGCGCCGTCCACTTTGCCGCCAAAACCGGCGCGCCGCTTATTCCGGTCGCTATCAGCGGCTCATTCAGGCTTTTCCATCGGGTCCGCATCGTTTTCGGCGAGCCATATTGGCTGCCGGCCGGCAGGGAACTCGATTTTAACGGGCTGAGCATCGAGATGATGCAAAGAATATACGGACTGATCGGCCGGCCTTACCATCCCGACGATCAAGCGGAAAAACAGGCGGCCGACCGGCCGGCGGTGAGCAAGCCATGAAAATCATACTGGCAAAAACATCGGGTTTTTGTTTCGGCGTGGAGCATGCAGTGCAGACCGCTTACCGGATGCTTGATGAACGCAGGCCGCCGGATCAGCTGTATATGCTGGGTGAATTGATCCATAATCGCCAGGTTGTGGCGGATCTGCAAGGACAAGGCTTCTGTCTGGTTCGGGAGCCGTCCGATATTCCAGCCGGATCATCGGTTCTGATCCGCGCGCACGGCATATCGCCGGCGATCCGTAACGCGCTGCAGGAGCTGCGGTGCCGGATAACCGACTGTACCTGCCCCTTTGTCACCAAGATCCATAAAATTGTTCGCGATGCCTGGCAGGACGGAAAAAAAATCATTATTGCCGGTATGCCGGGACACCCGGAAGTAGAAGGGATCAACGGCGAAACGGACGGTCGGGCAATCTTGCTGGATTCGGCTGAAAAAGCCGAAAAGAGCATATTTGCGGATGAAAATTGGGTTTTGGTAGCCCAGACGACCTTCTCGTCAGAGGAATACCAGAATATATGTGAGATTTTGAAGAAAAAAATTGCAAAGCTCCAAATATTTGATACAATATGTATTACGACTGAAAGCAGGCAAAGAGAAGCTTGCGAAATAGCCAGGCAAGTTGATTTGATGCTGGTAATCGGCAGTCCCGGCAGTTCGAATACCCACAAACTGCTGGAAATCTGTCTCAGTCAATGTAGTGAGACGTTCCTCGTCGAGCGGCCAGATCGAGTTGCATCCATTTTGCAAGGCAGAAAGCTGCAGGATCTGACTGTCGGCATAACAGCAGGCGCGTCGACACCAGAACGTATAATCAGGGAGGTTATCCAGGCAATGACTGAAAATGAGGGTTTACAGAATCAACAGGAAAACCAACAGGAACAAGTTGATGTCAGTTTTTCGGATTTTATCGACAACATACCCCATTTGAAAAGGGGAGCGACCGTGCGCGGTACGATCATCCGCTATGACGGCGATACGGTTTATGTTGATGTGCACGATAAATCCGAGGGAAGGATTCCTCGCCACGAGTTCGAAGGCGATCCGGATTTCAGTCTGGATCAGGCTATTCAGGATCATACGGAAATCGACGTTTATGTGCGCAACATCCGCAACTCGGATCTGGGCAAGGAGATCATCCTTTCTAAAGCGCGTGTTGACTTCGGCAAATACAAGACTTTGATCGAAGAAGCCTACAACCAGAAAACTCCGATTACGGTCAAGGTCGTCAATGTGGTTAAAGATGGCGTTATCGCCAGCTTTGGCGGAGTCGACATCTATATTCACCGCACCCAGATCGAAATGGGCATGGTGAACGATCTCGAACAGTACAAGGGCAAAACGCTCGATATTCTGGTAACCCAGTATGACCCGGACAAGAAGCGTCTGCGCGTGTCCGGTTCCCGCCGGGCGCTACTGGCCATTGAACGCCGCGGCAAAGCCGACGAGCTTTGGCAGACCATCGAGATCGGCAAGGAATATGACGGCGTGGTGCGCAGCCTGACCGACTTCGGCGCATTTGTCGAT
>CAYRWC010000199.1:0-5511 GCA_964427795.1 uncultured Oscillospiraceae bacterium
TTATAAACATGCAGATCATTCTCTTGGGCCCGCCGGGATCCGGCAAGGGGACCATGGCCGGCGATTTAGTTCGCATCTATCAGATTCCGCATATATCCACCGGTGATATTTTTCGCCAGAATATACGGGAGATGACGGAACTGGGCCGCCGTGCCGATCAATATATTAAAACAGGCGCGCTGGTTCCCGATGACATAACAATCGCAATGGTGGAGGATCGCTTGAATCAGCCTGACTGCGCCCGCGGTTTTTTGCTTGACGGTTTCCCAAGGACCAAACCACAGGCAGAAGCGCTGGCGAACATGGAAACAGTTCGTAAAAATCCGCTGACGGCTGTTGTCAATATCCGGGTAAGCGATCAGGTCATTCTCGATCGTTTGACTGCCCGCCGTGTCTGTCCGGGCTGCGGCAAAAGTTACAATCTGGTGTCCATACCGCCAAAGACTGCGGATATCTGCGACGATTGCGGACAAAAGCTGATCCAGCGAGACGACGATAAGCCTGAAACCATAAAAAATAGGCTTATAGCCTATTATCAGCAGACGGAACCTTTGATTCAATTTTATCGGGATCAGGCGTTGCTGTTTGATGTTGACAACGAAGGCGCGGTCGGCTCAAGCCTGGCCGTTGTACAAAAAGCTTTAAACGAGCGTATCTAGAAAAGTGGCAAAAAATTATGGTTCATTTGAAATCTACTGTTGAAATAAAAAAAATGGCTGCGGCGGGTAAGGTTGTCGAAGATATATTGAAAGCAGTCGGCGACCGGATCCGTCCCGGCATCAGCACGGCCGAATTGGACGAAACGGCTCGGCAGGTGATCAAGCAAGCCGGCGCTGTACCATCCTTTTTAGGTTATGGCGAACCGCCGTTTCCGGCAGCAATTTGTACGTCGATTGACGACGAAGTCGTACACGGCATACCCAGTCCCGATCGGATCCTGCAGGAAGGCAGCATTATCTCCGTTGACGTCGGGGCTTGTCTGGACGGTTATCACGGCGATGCGGCACGCACTTTCGCCGTCGGGAAAATTGCTCCGGAACTGGAACAGCTGATCCGAATCACGGAAGAGTGCTTTTGGCTGGCTTTGGAAAAAGCGAAAATCGGGAATCGCCTGGGTGATTTATCGGCTGCGGTGCAAGCACATGCCGAAAAACACGGTTATGGCGTTGTTCGCGAATTAACCGGACACGGCATCGGCCAACACATGCACGAAGAACCGGATTTGCCGAATTACGGCCGGGCGGGTCATGGCATGCGTCTGGAAAACGGTCTGGTTATCGCCATGGAGCCGATGATCAATCTGGGAACCCGGCGCGTCATGATGCTGGATGACGGCTGGACGATCGTTACAGCCGACGGCCGACCTTCGGCTCATTATGAAAATACGCTGGCGATAACGGAACAAGGGCCGGTTGTTTTGACCGGACAGCCGACAATATATTAGTATGCAGTTATTTGAAGCATTGAAAAACCGCGGCATGATGCCGGGCATGATTGTTTATTCTTTAGCCGGTCATGATAAACAACGCATTTATCTGATCAGAAAGATCGAAGGCAAATACGCCTGGCTGGCCGACGGTTCGACTCGGCCGCTGGAAAAAATGAAAAAGAAAAGCGTCCGACATCTGCGTCCTTTGGGACAGGCTCCGGATCAAAGTCAATTGGATCGGCTGGACACGCCGGCAGAATCCGGACAAAAAAATGCCTTGCTGCGCCGATTGCTGGCAGAATACTTGGACACCAATCCTTTAAAGGAGGAAATTAGATGACTAAAGAAGATACGATAGAGGTTGAGGGAATTGTCGTGGATACCCTGCCTAACGCCGTATTTAAGGTGAGACTGGAAAACGGCCACGAGATAACGGCACATATATCCGGCAAACTGCGTCAGAATTATATCAAGATTCTGACCGGAGATCGGGTAACCATTGAATTATCACCTTATGACCTCTCGCGCGGCCGGATAACCTGGCGCGCAAAATAAACGACAGCCAGATTGCGGCGGTTAATCGGCCGGATTTCTTTTCCCTATGACGAAAGGAAAAAAAGCTTGATTTTACCGTAGAATCTGGTAAACTATTACAGCACGCGCCGTTTGGCGTTTGTATTGAGATGCGTCCGGAGAGGATCGCATGTTGAGGAGGAAGACCAGATGAAGGTAAGACCATCCGTCAAGCCCATGTGTGAAAAATGTAAAGTTATTCGCCGTAAAGGCCGGGTTATGGTAATATGCCAGGATCCGAAACATAAGCAAAAACAGGGCTGATCCAGGTCAGTCCAAAGGTGATTAGCGCGAAAAAGGGATGCGGCTGCTTCAAATCGGAACCGATTTGGGTATTTCCCACGTTCGTGTTTATGAATAGAGATATTGTAACCTGTCAAATAATGGAGGTGCAAACTGATGGCACGTATTGCCGGTGTGGATCTGCCCAACGAAAAACGCGTTGAAATCGCGTTGTGTTATATTTTCGGTGTCGGCAGAACCTTATCCAACAAAATTTTAGCCCAATGCGGGGTCAATCCAGATACTCGTGTCAAAGATCTTAGCGATGAAGAAGTTTCAAAAATCAGGGACACCATTGAAAATGGCTATACCATTGAAGGTGACCTGCGCCGCGAAATTGCCATGAATATCAAGCGGCTGACCGAAATCGGCTGCTATCGCGGCAGACGCCATAGAATGGGCCTGCCCGTCCGCGGACAGCGTACCAAGACCAACGCCAGGACCCGCAAAGGCCCGAAGCGCACTATTGCCGGAAAGAAGAAATAAGGAGGCATCAGCATGGCTAAAGCGTCAACAAAAAAGGCGGCCCTCAGGCCAAAAAGAAGAGAACGCAAGAATATTGACCGTGGTGCTGCCCATATTCATTCGTCGTTCAACAATACGATCGTCACCATTACCGATCCTGCCGGAAATGCCATTTCATGGGCCAGCGCCGGCGGCATGGGCATGAAAGGTTCCCGTAAGGGCACGCCTTTTGCCGCTCAGATGGCTGCCGAAACCGCTGCAAAAACTGCTATGGATCATGGCATGCGTTCCGTGGAAGTCTTCGTCAAAGGCCCTGGCGCCGGCCGTGAAGCGGCAATTCGCTCCTTGCAGGCCGCCGGTCTGGATGTGACGCTTATCAAAGACGTTACCCCGATCCCCCACAATGGCTGCAGGCCGCCAAAGAGAAGAAGAGTCTGATTCCGGAGGTGTAGAGAATGGCTAGATATACAGATGCATCATGCAGGCTGTGCCGCAGGGAAGGTGAAAAGCTTTTCCTCAAAGGCCAGCGGTGCTATACAGGAAAATGCGCCATCGCCAGAAGAAGTTTTGCTCCTGGTCAGCATGGACAAGGCAGGAAGAAAGTATCCGAATACGGAACACAGCTGCGCGAAAAACAAAAAGCAAAACGTTTTTACGGCGTTCTGGAAAATCAGTTCCGCAAGACCTATGAAAGCGCGGAGCGCATGAAGGGCAAAACCGGCGAAAACTTGCTGCAATTGCTTGAACTGCGCATGGATAATGTCATTTATAGGATAGGACTGGGCGCGTCGCGCGCCGAAGCCCGCCAATTGGTGACCCACGGACATTTTACAATTAATGGCAAAAAGGCGGATATACCGTCGATGATTCTTAAACCCGGCGATGTCATCGCCGTAAGCGAATCATCGCGCAAATCGCCAAAATTCCAGGAACTCGCCGGACGTTCGGTACCGGCTTGGTTGTCGTTTAACGCTGAAACCCTGAGCGGTTCGGTAGTCCAGGCTCCCGCACGCGCCGATATCGACATCGAGGTCAAAGAAACCCTGATCGTCGAGCTCTATTCCAAGTAATACCTGGACATCCCAGTGTTGTTTGGTTGGCGCACAAAGGAGGAGTAACATGATAGAAATCAAAAAGCCGATGATCGAGTGCCTAGAACGCAATGAAGATGGATCGTATGGCAAATTCGTCATTGAACCGCTTGAGCGGGGTTACGGCATCACGTTGGGCAATTCCCTCAGAAGGGTTCTGTTGTCATCCCTTCCTGGTGCGGCTGTTACAGCTATTCGAGTCGATGGCGTATTTCACGAATTTTCCACGGTTAAAGGCGTAATTGAGGATATGACCGAAATTATCCTTAATGTTAAGGGTATTCGCGCCCGGTTGAATGTCGACGGACCCAAAACCGTCTATATCAGCACCGACGAAGGACGTACCGGCGTCGTGACCGCCGGCGACATCGTTCGGGATGAAGAAGTGGAAATCAAAAACCCGGATCATCCGATCGCGACTTTGAACGGAGACGGGCGGTTGTTTATGGAACTGACCTTAAATAAAGGTCGGGGCTATAACACATCCGAACGCAACAAATGGTCCAGTCAGCCGATCGGCGTTATACCGATCGATTCGATATTCACGCCTGTCCGCAAAGTCAATTTTTCGGTTGAGAATACGCGTGTCGGACAATTTACCGATTATGACAAGCTGACCCTTGAAGTATGGACGGACGCTACGGTTGAAGTGACCGAAGCATTGAGCCTGGGCGCAGGCATACTCTGTGAACATTTGAATTTGTTCATGGCGCTGACTGACGCCGCGGGCAGCCCGAGCTTCCGTGATCACGACGACGGCGGCAGCAAGAATCATGTGCTGGATACCGTTATCGAGGATCTTGACTTTTCCGTTAGAACGTACAATTGCCTGAAACGCGCCGGTATTAATTCGATTGGCGATTTGGTCGCCAGAACCGAAGAGGATATGATGAAGGTGCGCAATTTGGGTAAGAAATCCCTGGAAGAAGTAATTCAGAAACTGGAAGAACTGGGTTTGTCTTTGGCTGCTCTGGAAGAGTAAGCCTTGAGACCGATCTGATCAATTAGGAGGTCATCAAAATGCCTGCACAGAGAAAACTTGGACGTGCCTCTGATGTGCGGTTGTCCATGCTGAGAGGGATGGTTACCACCCTTATTGTCAAAGGCAGGATTGAAACAACCGAAGCCCGTGCCAAAGAAGTCAAGCGGATCGCGGAAAAGCTGATTACACTGGCTATTCAGGAAAAAGACAATTTTACGACACGGGGTTTGATCGTTTCCAAAGCCAAATTGGACGGCAAGAGCCGCAAAGTACTTAAATCCGTGACAGCTAAAAGCGGAGTCAAGTACGATGTCGTCAGTCGCGAACAAAAAACCGATATGTCCCGGGTGGACAATCCTTCACGGCTGGCCGCTCGCCGCCAATGCATGTTGTGGCTGAATAAAAGCCATGATAACGACGGGAAGGCTATCAATCCGGTCAATATTTTGTTTGATACCGTAGCTCCGAAATATGCCGGACGCGCGGGCGGATATGCCAGAATTATCAAAAAGGGTGCACGCCAGGGCGATGCAGCTGAAATGGCCATTCTTGAACTGATTTGATTAAACGCAGACTTGTCTGATTCAATCGTCGGTAAAAAGAATGAGAGACCGTATCATTTGCGGGGATGGGCTCTGGCCTGTCCCCGTTCTCATATCCGAAAAGCGTGAGGCGCAATGGAAACTTTC
>CAYRWC010000200.1:0-5486 GCA_964427795.1 uncultured Oscillospiraceae bacterium
GATGTGCAGGAATCATTACGGCAGAATCAAGTTATCTTGTATCCTTTATAAAATAAAATTGATTTAGTGATATTGATTTTATAAAATTGATTTAACAAAATTGATTATATTTGAAGTTTGTTTACCGGAGCGTTATAATAAACAAAGGTATGATTTCTAAGGAGGACATCATGGCCAAACTGCTTTGGCTTCCTTCGTTTTACGCATCGGGCATGATCCTGCAGCAACAGGTTCCTTTTCATTTACACGGCCGGTCCGGACCTGGCAGCGAAGTTCAGATTCAGTTGGAGCGGGTTCCGTTTGACGGCCGTTCCTATTCGCCGCTGGACAATCAATATGGCCTGCTGCTGGACGAAAAGACGACTTGTGACGAGCAGGGCCGGTTTTCACTGGATTTGCCCGCTTTCGATGCATCTTTCGATCCTTTTACCTTAACCGTTAAGTCAGGGAAGGCTAGCGTCGTTTTTCAGGATGTCTTGTTCGGTGAAGTTTGGGTGGCGGCAGGGCAATCCAATATGCATATGCCCATGTCGGCCGTTCATGGCTCCGAACAAATTCATGCCTTGGCCAACCTTTTTTATGTTCGTGTTTTAAAACAATCGGAAACCGGTCTGGGAAAAGATAATCCGCATTATGGGTATAACCCTCTGGATGATATTCAGGACAGTCGCTGGCTGCGCGGCGATCAGCCGGAAGCCATGGAACAGGTTTCAGCCATCGGTTTTTCATTTGCCCGGGAAGTTCACCTGGAGCTCAGGATACCGGTCGGCCTGATTGAGACCGCGTTAGGCGGCACCTACATTCATTCCTGGATCAGCCGTCCTTCTATTGACAATCAGGAGATTCTGCGCCGCCATGTGCAGGATATCGGGTATTACCGGGAAGAAAAGGACTGGGACCTGAGCGCCAGCTGGGAATCCGCCCAGCATCAGCCGGCCGCTCTGTTCAATAATAAAGTCGCGCCGCTGCGCGGATTGGCCACTCGCGGTATATTATGGTATCAAGGCGAGAGCGATTATCAATATCCGGAATATTATCAGGCTGCCCTGCAAACCTTGGCGCAGGATTGGAGCCAAATCTTTCAGCCGGCCGACAAACGGGGCCTTGGTTTCCTGTATGTTCAGCTGGCACCTTATTTTTACGGCCACCGCCGTTTTGAACAATTGGCCGAATTCAATGAAATGCTGGCCGCCGCGCGGCACAGCCTGCCCGGCATGGCAGCGCTGGTGCCGATATATGATTTGCCTTTGACTTATGCCGATGCCCCGGACGATTGGCGCCACCCGATTCATCCGACGGTTAAGCTTCCGATCGGGCAGCGCCTGAAGACGGTGGCAATGGGACTTTTGTATCAGAGAAAAGGGCCGCAGACCGCGCCGGAGTGTTCGGATATCGAGGTCGTCGGCAATAAAATGCTGCTCAGCTTCAGCAATATCGGCGAGGGGTTGCGATTAACCGGTGATGATACGCGGCTACGCGGATTTGCCCTATGCGGACCGGACCGCGTATTCCATGAAGCACAGGCCAGAATACTTTATGGCGTCCGGGTGCTGGTCTGGCATGAGCAGATAGCCGATCCCTGCGCCGTTACCTATGCTTATGCCGATATGAATCAAACGGCAAACCTGATCAGCCGGGATCAGCTGCCGGTTGTGCCGTTCCGTTCGGACAGGGTGCCGTCCCGTTACCGGCCGCCGATGGAATGGCTGCATTGCGAAGCTCTGCAAATCTGGTGCTGTCCGAAAATGAATCAGCCGGAAGAAACCGGCTGGCATCCGGCCTGGCGCCTGGAGCGGGGCCAAGGCGAGCTGTCGCTGGAAAAAGCCAACAAGAGCGAAGGCGACGGCGCTTTGCTCCTCCGTTATTCGACGAAAGAAAACCATGAAGTTGCCATCGAACCTGTCTTGACTTATGAATCATTATTCCCACCGCTGGATCTGAGTCCATACGCGGGCCTTTCTATTGATCTGTTCAATACAGATCAGCAGATTAAATATCTGCGGCTGGCTCTGGCTTCCGGCGCGGTGGACGCCGAATTGCAGATCCTGCCGGAACGCCTGGCTGTCCTGCCGGTTCTGCGCTGGCAAAAATTTCATTTTAAATTGCCGGCTGTGTCCGGGAATTTGGATGCAGTTCGCCGGCTGGTATTTATCATCGAAGACAAGAAAGATAAAGGCGTTTTATATCTGGATCAAATCAATTTGATAAGTCCGGAGTAACCATGCGGAGCGTTGGCAAACAATGCCTGATATTCATGCTGACCGGCGCTTTGGTCTTGCTGCCGGTCTTGCTGTCGGGCGGCTGTACGAATGAACCTGACGACACGGCTTTGCCAACCGTTATTGCCACGACGCCGACCCCGACGCCAACGTCAGATTCGTCGTCTGCGCCTCAGCCGTCCGATCCGGCTGGTCATGTGCTGACTTCGCTTGCCGATTACGGCGCTCTGGAATCCGGCCATACGCTGCTGCTTCCCGGCGGCCAATGGTATGATGCTGCCGGATCCCCGCGTATCGAGAATTGTTCCGATATTCTGATCGACGTCGACGGTACGGGCAAACCGACGCTGTCACAGACGGCGGAAAACGGTCCTTTGCTGATCATGACCGGCTGTTCAGCCGTAACCTTTAAAAATATCCGTTTCGGCTACGATCGAGCCAAATGGACGGCCGGCGCCCAAACGGCCGGTATGCCGGCTTTACTGGAGTTAACCGGCTGCAAGAATATCCGTTTTGAAGATTGCGAGTTCTTTGGCGGTGCCGGTGCCGGCATTATCATCAATGAATCGGAACAAGTCGTTTTTGAGACGTGCCAGTTTTACAATCTGGCCGGCGATCCGCTGCAGACAGGCACTTCTTATTTGCCCAGCCAAATCAATTGCGCCGGCTGCACATTCGAGACAATTGCCAGCGGGCCGATATCGCTGTATCTGCGCAGTTCGCGATTTGAACATTGCGTCTGGACGGGGAGAAACGGTTATGCCGTTCCCTGCTTTTCCGAACAAGCGGCGACGGGTGCGGCCAACAGGGCTGCCGGTACGCTGCCGGCGTTGCTGACGCATGTTCTCGCCGAACGGATCGATTATCATGCCGATGATAATCAAGCGATTGTTTGTGTGGATAATTTGTTCTGCAGCGAGGATTTGTATAATTTATACCAACAATTAAACCGGAGTCTGCCGGAATTGTTGCCCGATAATCTGCAAAACTGGGCTTTGAGCGGTCAAAAACAAGATGAGATAAGCGATGGCGGAACATTGGATCCATCACTGGGGTTGCGGCTGGATCTGCGTGTCACCGTGCCGGATCCGGCTTCGCCCACACCGGCTTCATCGGCTGCAACCACAGGCGGCAAAGCCTTTTCATTGTCATCCGGCACAACATCAACTTCGGTTTCAGCCGAACCGCAGTATAATCTCGACCGGCTGCTGGCCGACTTGCAGCCACTTTCCGATCTGGACGGCCATCTTGATTCATTGATTACTGGTACTGTGTCTGTCTGCCTCAGCGATCAAAATCAACAAGATTTGCTATCGTGTACAATACCGGTCAAGCAACTAAAGAAGGTCTTATCCTCGGCACGCGCTTCAATTCTTCTGGAAGAAGCGGATATCCGTCTGAGTAATGAACAAATTGTTCCGGCATACTTTTATGGACGGGACAGCGCCGGCCAGCTGTCCGCGCGCGACTTGTCCGCTATTCTCAGTACCGGATTCGGGCTGGGTCAGACACCGCTGCTTTTATATCCTTCGCCGGACGACACCCGCTTTATCGAACAGAGTCTCGAATACGAAGGAACTTCGCTGATTGACGGCGTAGCCCGTCATAATTTTCAAATCATCATCCGGTGCAGCGGGACTGAAACCAATGCCGCAGCCACATCAAAACTGCTCTTTGCCCAAGTTTCCGTTCGGGCCGACAATGGAGCTAAAACCGATCTGACCGCCGGCCAAGCGGACGGGAAGAATTTTCTTTTAGCAACCGACGAACAAAAATCGATCCTTTTAAATTGTTTGCGGCAGCCGATATCTGTAACCCGGGAATCTGCAGACAGCGGAGAGGAAACGGTGTTGAAACTGCAGGCTTTGGCAGCGTCGGCCGATCCGACCGGATCTTATGCGCCGATGATGGTTTATGCCGCCGACAGCAGCCGGATCGAGGCGAAAGTCGCTTTATATGACCAAGATTGCCGGGTATATCCGGTCATCGTTGTCTTGCAGCAGACACAAGGCGTATGGCAAATCCAGTCGGCCGTTATAAAAAATACCGCTGGATCCTGAACACAGCCTTTATACGGAGGTTGAAAATGCCGACCATTAAAGAACGTATTCTCAATTCAGAGCGCTTGACTGTTGTCTGTTCAGGAGACAGTCATACCTGGGGACAATGTGCGCAGGGACAAACCGAAGTCATGCCGGACGCACAGCCGGGCGAACTTCGTCGCCTGCCGGACAATATACCATGCTATACGGCTATGTTCGGCAGATATCTGCAAGAAATCCGTGGCCCTCATAAGGAAACCAAAATTATCAACAGCGGCATCGGCAATACGCCCATAACACGATATTATAAAGAATTTAGCAGGAGAGCGTCATAGCCAATAAGCCGGATCTCCTGGTCATGATGCATGCGATCAACGATTGGTTAGAAGACCGGCATGTTGATTTGGATACGTATCGTCATATTTTACACAAAATGGTTGATGAAGCTCATGATATTCAATGTGACGTTGTTATGATGACAGAAAGCCCCATATTGGGCAGTCAATATAGTGGTGATCATTATTATGAGCATTATATCGATGCTTTTCGTCAAGTAGCAGAATCATATCCGGATGTCTATTTGGCTGATGCCAATAAAATGATCAAGAATAGCCTGTTGAATGGAGATCCGGCTTATAATGCCCGAACGATGTTTGATAATAACTGGCATGTATCGCAGATTGGCCACTTTATCTATTTGAAAGCGATAACAAATGCTTTGGGTTTTTAATCATCCCTGTCCGGAGATTATTATCGAAGGCTATAACAGACGGCACACCGGTATTAGATATAAATAAGATCCGGACGGTATCATAAGGGGAAATTATGTATACGTTGAAAACTAAACAGATTCCTTTTTATAGTGATTATGATGTCATTGTTATCGGCGGCGGTCCCGCCGGCTGCGCCGCGGCAACAGCGTCTGCCCGTGAAGGCGCAAAGACCTTGCTGATTGAAGCAACCGGGATTTTGGGCGGCATGGGTACCAATGGGCTGGTTCCATTCTGGTGCGGCTTTTCCAACGGCGGTGACCTGTGCAGTACGGGGATCGGGAAATTGGTTATGGAACGACTGCAAGCAGAAATGCCTCATGTCGCTCCCGGAACGAAGGGCGGCGCCATAGATGCCGAAGCGTTGAAGCGGGTCTATGATGAATTGGTTACCGGTGCAGGCGCTCAGGTTTTATTTCATACGATGCTTTCTGATGTTGATGTTGATGAAAAAG
>CAYRWC010000201.1:0-5485 GCA_964427795.1 uncultured Oscillospiraceae bacterium
CTCATACATGAAGAGTATTTCTATCCTCACTATTCACGTTATTTACCCGATTACCGTGAAAGAGTATTCTCCGGTGTCGAATGGTGTGTTGAGCATGGTTATGAGCCTGCATTCCTGAAAGAAATACTTTTTGAAGATTAATACAAAACAATGGAGAAGTAAATCATTAAATTTATTACACCAATTGATGGGCACATGCTGTCAAATATCTTCGAAGAAAAGGCGAAATTTACGGGTTCCGGAGCTTTCCCGGAAAAAAGGAGGATCCTGTATGCGTGACTTTTTTAAGCTGAGCAGCCCCGTTCACTTTGTATTTCCCATTGATGGCGATTGTCTCAACATTTATGACGGCGTTGAAAAGGATGATGTACTTTATATCAATGTAAAGATCGCCGCGCCAAAAAACGCAGTTCTCACGCTCAACGGCAAGCCCGCCGTTTATGACGAGAAGGAAAACATATTCAAGATTGAATACCCACTGTATAATTACCGTAATACGCTGTGCGCCTGCGATTCCTTCAACTGCAACAAGGCGGAGATAGTCGTTTACCGCTTCAAGGACGCCGTCGGCAAATACAGATTTACCGTAGACGACACGGTTGTCGTGTTTTACGACCTTGCCAAGAATCCGGAAAAGTATCCATCGCTTTTTGATCATCCGTTCCTCAAGTGCTTTAAGACAGCCCACAACCTCTACGGCACGGTCACAAACCTCAATATCTATTATGAGTATGATGCTGTGTCCGCCGGTGACTTTACCGACCACAAGGATTATTTTAATCTTTCCATGATGCCCGACAGCTATCGTGCCGAGTGGGAAGCCAACTCCGACTGGCTCACGCTCTCCTATCATGCCCACAACAACTACCCTAATATGCCCTTTAAGATACAGAGCGCAGACTTCGTCCGCGAGTCGATCCGTAAAGTACACAGTGAGATAATCCGCTTTGCCGGCCCCAAATCGCTCTCCCGCGCCACTACTCAGCACTTCGGCAACGGTTACATAGAGCAGCTCCGCACCTTCCGTGAAAACGGTTATCCGATACTCTTTGGTTCCTTCAGGGTACTTGACGACACCGAACCCTATATGTCCTACTACGGAGCCGACGGACTTCCGGCGCATGTGCGCGGCAGCGACCTCGACGCCTACAACAAAGCCTCGAATGAGGGCGTTACGATGCAGAAAGGGCTGACGGGCCGAGACTTCTGGCATGACAACATGGAGGACATCACCTACTGCCGTACCGACATGGTACTCAACGTCATTAAACTTGAAGATGTCGAGCCGTGGTTAAAAGACTTTATTACCGTGCCCCAGCGCTGCGGTTACTTAAATCCGATGATCCATGAGGAGTATTTCTATCCGGACTACATGGGTTATATCCCCGACTGCACCGAGCGCGTTTTAGCGGCGTGTAAATTTGCGTATGAACACGGCTACAGCGCGGCAAAGCCTGAGCAGATAGTTTTTGAGAAGTAATAATATGTAAGGCCGCGGGTTTTTCACCTACGGCCTTTAATGTAATTTTTTGAGGATTTTTCCCATGAAAGAAATTAAAGAACTAAAATTTGAAGAACTTTCTACCCGACAGAAGCTGGGCATGACTATGATGGCCCACATCGACAACTACGGCCCTGAGATTACCCCCGCCAACAATCAGTATGTCTACGACCTCGTCAAAGAACACGCGCTTGGTGCCGTTTACGTCCACTCTCTGATGGATGGTCTGGAAGATGTCATGAAGACATTGCATGAAATTGCGGACTATCCTCTGCTCATCGTCGCCGACGCAGAAAGCGGTATAGGCAACCACACCGTTGGCCGTCATAACGCCATCGGCTGCACCGGAAGTCCGGAGCTGGCTTATATGTTCGGCAAGGTCACCGGTATCACCGCTCGGAAGCTGGGCTACAACGTGGTTTGCGACCCCGTGGTGGATATGTCTGAGGGAAACGCTGTCTGCGGCCACACCGTCCGCTGTCTCGGCGGCGACAAGCACAAGGTCTCAGAGTTGGCGGTAAATATTGCGCAGGGTCTGAAGGACGCAGGCGTCCTGTCCGTAGCCAAGCATTACCCCAGCGCCAAGGGCGACGGTAAAATTGACTCTCATATGGCCGAAGTCCTCGCGCTGGAAACCAAAGAGGAGCTGCTGAATTACAACCTGTTCCCCTATCTGGCCATGCTCAAAAACGGCCTGCTGGACGGCATCATGACCGGCCATGTGCGGCTTCCAAACATTGACCCCGATTATCCTGCCAGCCTCTCCGAAAAGGTTATCGGCATCATCCGCGAGCAGGGCTTCGACGGTATTGCAGTCACCGACGCGCTGACCATGATGGGCGTCGTCGCCAAGTTCGGCGAGCGCACCAGCAAGGGGCTTGCCATCGCAAATGGCAACGATCTGGCGCTGACATGGTGTCTCAACAAGGACGGCTTTGAGGCTATTTGCGAGACCTACGAAAAGGGACTTATCCCCGAAGCACGTCTGGACGAAGCCGTCCGCCGTGTACTGGACGCGCAGCACAAGACGCTGTCTGCACCCAAGTATGAGGATCTGACCGACGAGGATATTTCGACCTTTGACCGCATCAACCGCGAATCCATCTTCGCCCGTATCGACGAGGGTCTGTCCCAGTCCCTCGAACCCAACGGTAGGCATTACTTTGTTGTCCTTGCGGAAAACGACGTGGAAGTCAGCGACCAGGGCAAGGTCAATGTCGACGTGCAGCTCAAGGGCTGGTTCCGTCCCAATGAGGTCGCCACCCGTCTGGATGAGCTGTTTCCCAACTCTGTCGCCACTATCATCAACCAGTTTCCTTCTCCCGCACAGATCATGTACACGCTGGAACGCTCGGTACCCTACGACGATGTGGTCTTTGTGACCTTTATGGAATCTCAAGCCTACGTTGGCCGCGAGTGTCTGACTTCCCGTGTGGTCTCCACCATCGAGGCGCTGCAGATCACAAACCGTGTCTCCACCGTGGTGCATTTCGGCAATCCCTACGTTCTGGAGGAGCTGCCCCATATCCCGCGCATCATCATCGGCTGTCTGTCCTATGACAGCGTCCGCAATACGCTGGATGTTCTCGCAGGCAAATACTCCACCAAGGGCGTGCTGACCTACGACGTGTCCCTTCGCTAATTTCCCATTTCATCTGTCATCTATTTTGCAGAGCCGCCTGATATGAATGATACTTCTTCATTCGAAGAATTTCAGTTAAGCAGATTATCGTTATTCAATTTGAATTTAGATATCTGTTCCCGCAATATGATCGCCTGGGTGGATAATTCTTCACTGGCGGCGGCGCTTTCTTCAGCAGTTTGAGAATTAGTCTGGATTACCGAATTGATCTTTTCCAAATTTTGACGAATCTGAATGATTGCTTCGGATTGCAGGGAATGGGATCTGTCGATTTGCCTAATCGCTTCGGTTGCGTAACTATATTCTTTGTCTATAGACTGGATCGATGCATTTACCAATTCGGAGGTATGGCTGGCGGCTTCGGCCGATTTAACAGCTAGGTTGCGGACTTCATCGGCGACCACTGCGAAGCCTTTCCCCGCACTACCGGCTCTGGCTGCTTCCACTGCTGCATTCAGCGATAGAATATTGGTCTGAAAAGCGATATCGTCGATAGTTTTGATGATTTTGCTGATTTTTTCGGAGGATTTTTTTATATCCTCCATGGCGACGAGAACATTGTTGATGTTGATGCCGTTATGGAATTCATCTCCGGGTTTGCCGTCATTGGAATCCTGTAATATCTGCTTGATCGAAACCATTAGTTGCTCCAGTGCCCCTGCCTGCTCGGTCGAACCCTGCGATACCAGCTTGGAAGTATTGGCTACCTGTTCAGCACTAGTATTGAAATGTTCGGCGGAATCACTGATCTGGGCAAAGGTTTCGCTTAAAGACGATGCCATATTGTCAATAGCTTTTTTTATCGGGATAAAATCTCCCAGATAGTTTTCCGAACTGTTCAGGGTAAAATCATTGGCGGCCATCGCACTCAAAACATTATTGATATCGTTAATATAGCTTCTGAGTTGTATAACCGTGTTATTCAGCGCCTGAGCAAGTTTAGACACCTCGTCTTTCCCTTTGACAAGCTCTACTTCGGTTGAAAGATCCCCCTGGGCAAGCAAGCCTATGCGGTTAATTAATTTACTGAGCGATCCTGTAATTTTGCCGGACATAAAACGGCTGATCAAAAGCGCGGCAGCAATCAGGAATATTCCTGTTATGATACATATGATAAGGGTCTTGTTAAAGGTCTCCATGACCTGCGAAGTGGGGACGATTACCGCCAGTGACCAGCCTTCCGGCCCTTCTATCGGTTCATAGGAAATCAGCCATTCCTGATCTTGAAAATCGGCGTAAGTGGAGCTCGTTTCGCCCGTAATCATTTGTTCAATGACAGAAGCTATTGATCGATATTCGCTTTTTTCGTTTGCCAGAGTAATGTAGTTGACTCCTTTTTTCACATTTTCCGTATCTGGATGGGCAACTATGATTCCTTCTTTGTTAACCAAAAAAGCGTAACCGGCCTTGCCTATCTTGATATTGCTAATAATGGTGCTAATAAATTCTTCATAATTGATACCGCCGTAAACAATACCGGCGTAAGCCGTAGTATTATTCAGTGGTACTCCGATCATAATGGTAAGTTTTCCGTCCACTTTATTGATTACAGGGTCGGAGATATAGGAAACCCCGTTCATTGCCTGTTTAAAATACTCCCTTTCGGAAATATTGCTGTTCCGGTAGGTCTTGCCATTAGCATCAGATACGGAAATGTAGTCGAATCCGCTATCTTTTGCCATTTTGTCCAAAATTGCTTTATGTGTTTCGAGGGAAAGCGATTGATCGGTAATATCGGTATTTTTAGCGACGATTTCCAACTGCTTTTTCAGGATGCTTATTTTATTGTAAACAGCTTGTTCATAAGCTTCAGAAAGCTTAGTGTAGTCTTCTCTGCTTTGTTTGGTGGTATTACTGTAAAACATGAAAGACAGTGTCAGGGTGATGATAAAAATTGAAATCATGACGATTAGCGAAATAAGTAAAGCAAATTTACTCTTTATGGAATTCAAATGAAACACCTCGGCTGTAACAGTTTTTATAATGTCAGTTTACTTTATCAAATACTAAGCCCTTTGACAATATTGGTTAGAGAAACGCTTATTAAATTAGATTCAATGATTTATAAAGGGAAAGTACGTAAACAACAAAAACAAGTGACCGCACGGTTTACGAGTGCACCCCCTTCCCATCAATTTTTGATGAGACAGGATTGAAGATATATACGGAAAACACCGAGGCATATACGCAGCTGTTCTTGGATACAGATAAGAGGGCTTGCATTTGTTAGCACATGATTCCCACCCGCTAAAAATAAGAACCGCTGAGGCTGTAAGCTATCAGCGGTTCTTATATGGCGCGCCCGGTAGAGATCGAATCCGCAACCTTCTGATCCGTAGTCA
>CAYRWC010000202.1:0-5392 GCA_964427795.1 uncultured Oscillospiraceae bacterium
TTCATCGATATGTTTGATAAATTGGAGATTTGTTCAAAATCCTTCTATAACGGGCAGAAGGAGGATCAGGGCTCACTAGCCGGTGTAGACCTGACGCGGTTCGATGTTAAAGGACTCTGATTTCGGCCATCGTCCTGTTTTGCTGCAGGAAGTTCTGGAATGCCTGAATATCCGCCCGACGGGCGTTTATGTCGATTGCACGCTGGGCGGCGCCGGGCATGCTTCGGCCATCCTGTCCCGTTTGCAGGCCGGCGGCCGCCTGATCGGATTGGATCAGGACAGCGACGCCCTGGAAGCCGGCAGCCGGCGCCTGGCTTCTGTTGAAACCGAAGCCGCTTGGAGTGTTCACCGGGCTAATTTTTCAGATCTGCCCTCCTTGCTGGCGTCATTGGGCATTGAGGCGGTCGACGGCATTTTGGCCGACCTGGGCGTTTCGTCCTGGCAGCTCGATCAGGCCGATCGCGGCTTCAGTTATAGTCAGGATGGCCCGTTGGATATGCGGATGGATACCCGCAGCCCGATAACGGCCGCCACGCTGGTCAATACCTGCGGCGAAGAAGAGCTGGCGCGCATTTTGCGTGATTACGGCGAAGAACGTTATGCTTTCCGCATCAGCCGGGCCATTGTCGCCGCCCGCGGCAGCAAGCCGCTGGAAACAACCGGCGAGCTGGCGAATCTTGTCCGCGGCGCCATGCCGGCGGCAGCCCGCCAGGAAGCGCAGCATCCGGCTAAACGCGCCTTTCAGGCTTTGCGCATCGCCGGCAATCAGGAATTGGGCGTTCTGGAATCCGTGCTGCAAAAAGCGCCGGCTATGCTGGCCGACGGCGGACGGATCTGCATCATTACGTTTCACTCATTGGAAGACCGTCTGGTTAAAGAACATTTTAAAAAACTTGAGAATCCCTGCCAATGTCCGCGGGACTTTCCTGTATGCGTTTGCGGCCTGCGCAGCGCCGGCCGGGTTATAACCCGCCGCCCGCTGACCGCCGCGCCTGAAGAAACAACGGACAATCCCCGGTCGCGCAGCGCAAAACTGCGTTGCTTTGAACGGCGTTTGGACGCGGGATCCGGAACTTTAGGAGGTGCTGATCATGAATGAGTCCTGGGGCAACCTGGCTCTGCAGCGTAAACCGGCCAATACCGAAAAAAGAATGGGCAGCCGCTCGGTTAAACAACGTTCCGATATCAAAACGAAGCGCATTCCGGTAACGGCAACGCCGGATTCCAATCAAATTGCCTTTCAGAGAGCTAAAACCATACGTCGAACCCTGGCTCGTCAGCGCGTACGTTTATTATGCGGGCTGGTGGCGATCGTTTTTGCCGTGACCGGCGTCTTTGCGCTGGTGGTTTATCGTCAGGCCATGATCCTGGAGAAAAATTTTAAGAATCTGGCTACAGAGAATAAAATAACGCTGCTCAATCAGGAAGCCAGTCAAATCAGCGAGTCGCTGGCACAAAAAACCAATCTGGATGAAATTCGCCGTCAGGCTGTGGAAAAACTGGGCCTTCAAGATCCGGCCCACAGCCAGGTGGTGACCGTCGATGTGCCGGATTCCGACCGTGTCGTTTACGCCACGCCTAAAACCGTATCGGCGGACAGCGACGCTTATCTGGCCGGCGTGTTTACAACGATTGAAGGCTTTTTCAAAACCATGAACCGTCAGGGACAGGGAAATTAATGTGCGGCGGCGTGACCAGAAGCAAGAACTGCATCGCCGGCTGATCCGCGAAGAGCAATACCACCGGCGGACTGCCCCGAATGTCAAACCGCAGCGGGAAAGCAGGCCGCGCCGCGGGCAGCCGGCCGGACGCAAACCGAGCCGCCGCCCCGGGATTGTTTTTTTCAGCGTTTGTTTGCTGCTTTTTGCGGCTGCCTTAGTCTGGCAGCTTTATCAGATTCAAATCGTCAACCATTCCGTCAATGCCGAACTGGCAGCCAAACAGCATTACAGCAAAAAAACCGAAACCCCCCGCCGCGGCTTGATCCTGGACCGCAACAATGTTGAGCTGGCCGGCACGACTTATGTCTACCGGATCGGCGTGACGCCGAAAGATATGCGTTCCATTACAAAAAACATATCGGCGGCCGAAATTGCGTCGTCCATAGCGGAATGCCTGAATATGGATCCGGCGACGGTTGCCGATGCTATGGCGCAGACCAATGCCACTTATATTCAATTGAAAAAGGATGTCGCCAAAGAAGAAGCGGATAAACTAAAGGCTTATATCGATGACGCCGACCTGGGCGGCGTTCGCATCGATACTGAGCCGCGCCGGTATTATACCAACGGCACTCTGGCCAGCCAGGTCATCGGTTATACACATTATGACAATGAGCAATTGGTCGGCCAATTAGGCATCGAACTGCAGTACAATACTTTATTGACCGGCCAGCCGGGCTATACTTATGTCGAAACCGACAACTATAACAGCAAGGGAACTCTGCCGTTTTCGGTCCCGACCAGTCTGCGGGCCAAAAACGGGCAAAATGTCGTGCTTAACATCGATATCAACATTCAGAAGATCGCTCAGGAAGAACTGGCCGATGCCATCAGTTTGTATGACATCACCTGCGGCGGCACGGCGATTGTCATGAACCCGTATACCGGTGCCATTCTGGCCATGGCGTCTTATCCATACTTCAGCAGTTCGGATCCGACGGCTTGCCCTGAAGGGGTCGATGCCTCGACTTGGGATACCGGCAAAAAAGAGACGATCGATTACCTGTCCAGCCAGATTTGGCGCAACCGGGCCATATCCGATACTTACGAACCGGGGTCGACATTCAAAGCGATCACCGCCTCGATGGCTCTGGAAGAGGATCTGGCGATCGAAACCGAGATGATGAGCGACGCGCCGCTGCAAGTAGGCGGCTGGGCCATTCATTGCTCCAGTGGCGCCGGACACGGTTCGGAATCCATGCAGCAGGGCTTCTGGCGTTCCTGCAATCCGATTTTTGCCCAATTGGCCCAAAGGGTCGGTGTCGACCGGTTTTATGCCTATCTGCGTTCTTTAGGTTTCATGGGCGTTACCGGCATCGATCTGCCGGCCGAAGGCACCGGCATTCTGCATCAGAATCCGACCGAAGTGGATATGGTTACGCTTTCCTACGGCGAGTCGTCGACCGTTACCCCAATTCAGCTGATCACTTCCTATTGCGCGTTCGCCAACGGCGGCAATCTGATCAAGCCCAGCATCGTCAAGGAAATTACCGACAGCGACGGCAATATCGTCAAGGAAATACAACCGGAAACGGTGCGTAAAGTGCTGTCGGAAAATACAACCGCCCGCATCCGGGAACTCTTAAAGGGCGTCGTTCTGAACGGAACCGGCTCCGCCGCTTATATAGAAGGATATTCCATCGCCGGAAAAACCAGCACATCGACAGATGATAACGGCGACCATACCTTGTCTTTCTGCGGCATGGCTCCGGCGAACAGTCCGGAAATCGTAGCGTTGATCGTGCTGAATAAGCCTCAGGATAAAAAGACCGGCTCAAAAGGCGCCGCCAAAACCTGCGGGCAGGTTATCGCCCGGACACTGGAATATATGGGCGTCAGCCGCGAATATAATGATACCGACGTTTCCCGCATCAATGCGACGACGGCAGTGCCGAACGTCGTCGGCTTGACCTACGCGCAAGCCATGAAAGAACTGGCCAACCGGGGCTTGAGCGCCGAAGCCGGCGATAAGGCCATGGGCGACGCGACACTGGTTAAATACCAGTGGCCGGCGGCGGATACGGAGTTGCACAATAAAGGACTGGTCATCCTTTACCCGGTGGAAACGCCGCAGGAAGAGGAAATGGCCATCCCGGACTTCACCGGCAAAACGGTTCACGAATGCTTCAGTTCGGCTGCGGAAAGCGGTTTGAATATCCGGATCAGCGGCGATTGTCTCGGCGAAGCGGTCAGTCAGGATCCAGCCCCGACCTATGGACGCGGCGCGGCCGCCACACCGGCCGCTCAGCCGACTCCGGGAACCACGGAAAGCAGCGTGGCCGGCGCCGGCAGCGCTGCGGATCCGGCCGGCGGCACGCCGGCAACAGAACCGGCAACAGAACCGGCAATCACCCATCTCAAACGCGGCAGCGTGATTACGGTTGTCTTTGCCGCGATCGAAGAAGAAGTTGCCCAATCGGGTGAAACAGAATAAAATAGACTTTTAAAGATTAACCGACTGTGAGGATATGGAGTCATGAAATTAAAGGATTTACTGGACGGAATCGAAATACTGGATCAAAACTGCGATCTGTCGGTCGATATCGACGCTATCGCCTATGATTCGCGTAAAGTCCGCCAGGGTTCCTTGTTTGTTTGTATCGAAGGTTATGTTACCGATGGTCATCGCTATGCGCTTCAAGCCCAGAATCAGTCTGTATCGGCGATCTTGCTGCAAAAGCCGGTTGACGGCCTCACGGTTCCCTGGGTTCGCGTTGCCGATACCAGACGCGCTCTGGCTTATGTTTCCGACCGGTTTTTCAATCATCCTTCCGGCCGGCTGGAGCTGATCGGATTAACGGGAACCAAGGGCAAGACGACGGCCACTTATATGACACGGGCCATTTTGGCCGCGGACGGCCGGAAAGTCGGCCTGATCGGCACGGTTGCCAATATTATCGGCGACGATGTTGTCTATGCTTCGCGGACAACACCAGAATCCTATGATCTGCAGGCCCTGCTCGATGAAATGGCCGACCGCGGCATGGATGCTTGTGTTATGGAAGTATCATCGCAGGGACTCATGCTGGACCGCGTATATGGCTGTTCTTACCTGACCGGAGCCTTTACCAACTTGTTTCATGATCATATCGGGCCGCATGAACATGCGTCCATGGATGAATATCTGGCGGCTAAGTTGATGCTGTTCGACCGCTGCCGCAATGCCGTGGTCAACCGCGATATCGGGCAATATGACCAGGTACGCGCCGCTGTTCGGGGACCCTGCCTGACTTACGGGTTGTCGGAACAAGCCGATGTCAGGGCGGTCAATCTGCGGAAGACAACCTTGAACAATCGTGTCGGCACCTTATTTGAATTAATCAGCCCCTGGTTCCAGGGCGATGTGTTTGTCGGTATGCCCGGACGTTTTAATGTATCCAACGCTTTGGCGGCTATTGCCTGCGCCGGCTTATCGGGAGCGTCCCTGGCCGCCGTGCGCCGGGGCCTGGCCGAAATCGCCGTGCCCGGACGGGTTCAGCCGATACCGACCGGCAAACCGTTTCAGGTCATTGTCGATTACGCCCATAATGCCGCCAGCCTGGAGACTTTATTGGAAACGCTGCGTGATTATGTGACCGGCCGCCTGATTGTCGTTTTTGGCAACGGCGGCGACCGGGCCCGTTCGCGCCGATTTGAAATGGGCGAGACCGCCGGCCGTCTGGCCGATTTGA
>CAYRWC010000203.1:0-5390 GCA_964427795.1 uncultured Oscillospiraceae bacterium
CGATAACGATTTCCAGGGTGCTGGCCGGCGAGGTGAACAGCAGGACTTCGGTGCCGTTCTTGCGGTCTTCAGAAAAGGACCGCATGGTCATCAAGGGAATGATGATGAACAGGAAGGACTGGATAAAACTGATTTCACTGACCATATCGGCATAGGAGCTCATGATGCCCGAAGCATAATAAAGCCCGCTGACCGCCATAAAAATGGCGAAAATGACAAACCCCATGGGGGAACGGAAATACGCGAGAAACTCACGATTGAAAATAGCCTTGATGCGTTTCATATGGATTACCCCCTCTTCCCGGTCTGATATGTGCTGGTTACCTGGAGGAAGATGTCTTCCAGGGTCGGATCCATCGATTTCATTTCGATAATCGGCCAGCTGTTTCTGGCCATTTCGAAGAAAATCTGCTTGCGGACATCCAGATCCGGTTCGTTTTCTATATCGAAAATCGTGATGCCGTCTTCTTTTTCCATGAAGACTTCAGCGTTGCGCACGCCGGGGATCATCCTTATTTTCTGTATAATATCCTTGGCCGGGCCTTCCGCGCTCAGCTGGACTTTCGAGGTTTTGGCCATTTTGTGGCCCAGTCCTTCCGGCGTGTCGATCGCGGCAATCGAACCTTTGTTGATGATGACGACCCGTTCGCAGACCGCCTGGACTTCAGGCAGGATATGGGAGCTGAGAATGATGGTGTGCTTCTTGCCCAGCTCTTTGATCAAGTTGCGGATTTCAATGATCTGCTTAGGATCCAGGCCGACGGTCGGTTCATCGAGAACCAGCACCTCCGGATTGCCGATCATCGCCTGAGCGATGCCGACGCGCTGGCGATAGCCCTTGGACAGGTTCTTGATCAAACGGTTGGAGACATCGGTGATGCGAACCAGCTTCATGATCTCCGCCAGCTGCTTGATCCGTTCTTCACGGGGCACGCCTTTCAGTTCGGAAACGAATTTCAGAAATTCTATGACCGTCATATCCAGATAAAGAGGCGGCTGTTCCGGAAGGTAGCCGATGCATTTCTTCGCAAGCTGCGGTTCTTCCAGAATATCATGGCCATTGATGGTCACGGTTCCTGATGTGGCCGACAGAAAGCCGGTCAAAATGTTCATGGTCGTGGTCTTACCGGCACCGTTCGGTCCCAGGAAGCCGAGTATTTCGCCTTTGTTCACGGTAAAAGTAACATCGTTGACGGCCATCATATCGCCGTAGTACTTTACCAGATTGCGAATTTCAATCATCCTACTTCCTCCTCGCCTCCGCTCACTTTTGATTCACAGAGGTCCATGATTTCACAGTTTTTGATTATAGCAAAAAAAAGGTTCCGGTTCGTCAGATTTCACAATTGTTCAGAATTCAGCTGTTTTCCGGTGCAATGATCCGCGCGGTTCCGCATTTATTCCAGATCGATCCGGGCCTGAGCCCGAAAAATCCGGACATCATCGGCCGCGCGGCGGGCTTCAACCTGCCAGCAGTTTCTTTCCCCGTCATCCGGCGCGCAATAGAGGTAGAGCTTTGTGCCAAAGCGAACTTCATTGATATAGTGGATGTCGAATTCCCTGACGACCAGGTCGGCGCGGCCGTATCCGTCCGATTCTGCGCCGGAAATTTCCGGCCGGCCGTCTTTCCGCGCTTTCTGCAGGGCGGCCGCATATATGGCATCCAGGCACCAGGCGACATAACGAGTGTTGTTGACATGATGGTTGCGGTCGATATCGCTGAAATCGGCATATTTAACCAAGATCGGCGCCAAATCGGGCTGATCGAGCTTCAGCAATTTAGGGCAGCCGAAGGACAAGGATTGGCGGCCGGGCGGCGGATACAGCCCTTCCGGCCAGACATGGTCCGGCCGCTGCGGCCGGTGCGTATCCTGACTGGCGATCAGCCATTCTGAAGTCGCTTCGCCCAATTTGCGGCCGTTTTGATCATAAAAGATGAAATGCCGGATAAAAACCAGCTTCTGGACCCCTTGCTGCCAGGTGTCGATCGTCAGTATTTCACCCCATTGTGGCAAATGTTCCATCCGGACGGAAATTTTTATCAACAGCCAGCAAAAACCGCGAACATCGAAATCATCCGATCCGGCTCCGAGCGCTTTGGCATTGTGATAGGCAGCTTCCTGCATGCAGGCAAATAAAGCGAACAAGTGCAGCCGGTCGTGGTCGTCGGTATCCGTTCCGCGTATGGAAAAAGAATACGGCCCCATCGGTGAAGCGGAATAATCCGTACGCCGTTCCGGTGCCGGTTTTGCCGCGCTAATCGGTTCTGATTCAGTCATTTTGAATTCATTCCATTCTCTGATTGTTTTCCAAACTGCGGCGGGCATTCTCCTGACCAAGGCTCTGCGCCCGGGCCAGATGAGAGCGGCCGATCGTCAGGGCAGCCAGCCCGACCGCAAATAGAGCCATCAGACTCAGGATGCCAAAAGACGACCGTCCGGTTATATGGGCGATGAAGGCATACAGAGCCGGACCCATAACAGCTGCAAATTTGCCGAATACATCGAAAAAGCCGAAATATTCATTAGATCGGTTCGCCGGAATCAATTTGCCGAAGAAAGAGCGGGACAAGGCTTGTATGCCGCCCTGGCATGTGCCGACCAGCACCGCCATGGCCCAGAATAACAAGGCCGACCGCTTCAGCGCCCGGTCGAAATCAACCGATGCCGCCGGATCGGCCAGATAGGCGTCCACCTGCCGGCCGACCGTCCGCCACGCCGATTGTATTTGATTCAGAGTCTCTCCCTGATAATGCGCCGCCGCTTCGGCTGCTGCTTCTTCAACCGACCGGGCCAGCTCGGTCTGCCGGTCGGCGCCGGCCAGCATGGCGGAGCCGCTCTGGATCCAATCATCCAGCTGTTTTTGGAAGGCGGTCCGGTCGGCGTCATTCACGGCAGTCAGGTCGGCTGCCGCCGCGCCCCGGTCCGCCGCGGTCCGAAAGCCGTCCGTATAAACCTTCTGGGATGGCTCCAGAGAAAAGCCCATATAAAAACCGACCGTACAGATAATGAAGTAAATGATGATTGCCGTCCGGATCATGCGGATGGCGCCCCACCGTCCGGCCAGGTGGCTGAAAGCGATCGAACAGGGCACGGCGACGATCTGCGTAACCAGCAGCGCCAGAATCATGCCTTGTGTACCCAGACCCAGGGACGAACCGTAGACCGTAGCCATGTGGATTACGGTATTGACACCGTCAATATAGAAAAAATAAGCCAGAACAAAAACAAAGATCGCCTTATTGGCAAAAATGTCGCGGGCCGTTCCGGCCATATTTCTTATTGAACTGCGAATCAGCGCCGACGCAGGCATATCTTCATAATGCGTCTGCTTAACCTGCCGCAGCATCGGCACGCTGAAAACCGCCCACCAGCCGACGCAAATCAGGCAAGACACCTTAACCGCCAGCACACCGTCAATACCGATCCGGGCGCCAAACAAAATCAAGCCGATCGATACTATGAAAGGGATCGTGCTGCCGCCGATATAACCCATCGCATAACCCCAGGCTGAAAGGCGGTCCATCCGATCGGCTGTCGTCACATCGGTTATAAAGGAATCGTAAAAAAGCAGGGATCCGGAAAATCCAATGTAAGAAAATATATATCCGATCAACATCATCTGCCAGCGATCGGTCAGAGCCATCGTTGTCGTAAAGACCAGACCGGTCAAAAGGAACGCGGTGAATAGTTTCTTTTTCATGCCGCGGAAATCGCCGATAGCGCCAAGAACCGGAGACAGAAGCGCGACGGTCAAGGTCGCCAGCGATGTGGCGTAACCCCACCAGACGTCGCCGGATATGCCGGCCTTCCCGGCTATTTCAGCAAAATAGATCGGGAAAACGGCTGCCATGATGATGGTCGCATAAACCGAATTTGCCCAATCATAAAGAATCCAGCTTTTTTCAGTCCGTGTAAAGCGGCCGGGCCGCGCCTGCGTCTGCATCATGATTCTATCCTCTCCTGCCTGGCGGTAGGTCAGGCGCCGTATTGAACGTACTTGATTTTGCTGGGATTGAATCGCTTCATATTCTTGAGCATCCGCTCTTCCGGAGCAAAAAGGATCATTGTGCGCACGCCCTTATAATCGGTCAATATAAACCAATTGTCCGGAGCCTGCGGCGCGGCCGAGCAATCCAACAATTTATACTGCCTTTTTTGCGCCTCGCGGTATTCGTCGCCGCCGACTTTGGCCATCAGTTCGAAATCCTTCGCCTTGCCGCTGAAAACCCTTTTACGCTTGCGGCGGGCGATAATCATGTCGATATCCAGGTCGCCGTTGGTTACTATATACTCATACTCGCGATTCATACTGGTCAGCAAGTACCATAAACCATATCCCAGACCGACCAGCAAGATCGGAATTAAAAAGCTGACGTATCCGCCAAACATCATGATCGCAGCCAAGAGGATGAAAGACGCGACCAGCAGTCCCGCTATTTTGAGGAAATCCAGTCCGTTTTTCCGCCGGGCAACGATTTTCTCCATAAAGGTATCACTCATTGTATTGACCTCCTTAAATAGATTATTCTTATTCTAACTGAATAAATCGAGGATTGATACGGGTCCATGGCAAAAAAACCGTATTTTGCCGCTGTTTTGCCGCTGGAAGCGGATACGCCCGGTCATATGTCAGCCGGAACGTCCCCAAAAAAAGAAAGTCTGCGCAAGGCAGACTTTCTTTGTGAATATCCATCCCGGCCGTTCTTCGCATATGGAACGGAACGGGAAATCGCAAAAACAGGATTGGCGCGGCTGAATTAATACATGCCGCCCATACCGCCCGGAGCGCCGGCCGGCATCGGAGGTTCTTTTTCAGGGATATCGGCCACTACGGCTTCGGTTGTCAGCAGGATGGCGGCGATGGACGCGGCGTTCTGCAGAGCCGAACGAGTAACCTTGGCCGGATCGACAATACCGGTTTCCATCATATTGACATAAGTTTCGCTCATGACATCAAAACCATAACCCGGATTGCTGTTCTTTATCTTCTCGCAGATGACGCTGCCGTCAAGACCGGCATTGGCCGCGATCTGGCGTACCGGTTCTTCGAGCGCTTTCAGAACGATGCGCACGCCGGTTTTCACGTCGCCGGTCGTATCCTTCAGCAATTCGGCAACCTTGGGCAGGACATTGATGAAAGCAGTGCCGCCGCCGGCGATAATGCCTTCTTCAACAGCTGCGCGGGTTGCGGCCAAAGCATCTTCGATACGCAGTTTTTTCTCTTTCATTTCGGTCTCGGTCGCCGCGCCGACTTTGATAACGGCAACGCCGCCGGACAACTTGGCCAGACGCTCCTGCAGCTTCTCGCGATCGTAATCGGAAGTGGTTTCTTCGATCTGAGCGCGGATCGAACTGATGCGTGCTTTGATTTCTTTCTCATCTCCGCCG
>CAYRWC010000204.1:0-5380 GCA_964427795.1 uncultured Oscillospiraceae bacterium
GGCCCCGGCTACGGTCAGGGTGGTTATGGCTCGCGTCCACAAGGCGATCGTCCGCAGGGCGACCGCGGCCCCGGTTACGGTCAGGGCGGCTACAGCCCGCGTCCGCAGGGCGACCGTCCGCAAGGCGACCGCGGTCCCGGCTCCGGCCAGGGCGGTTACGGTTCGCGTCCGCAGGGCGACCGCAGCCGCGGACCTTCTACGCGCGGCGGCGGCGGCAGACCGGGACGTCTGTCTATTCCGGATGTGCCGGATGAGCTGAAAGAAAAACCGCCGGAAGCCAGGACCAACTTTGCTGCCCGTGATGCTTTTGAAAAGGAAGTCAAACGGGATGATAAGCGGGACACGAAAAAAGAAGTTTCCAAAGCTCCGACGGAAATCAAGGACAAACACCGCACCTTAAAGCAGCAGGCGCAGGTCATATCCGGCCAGGGCGTCACGGCGGCTTTGTCTGACGATACGATTCTGGATACATTGTATAAAGAACCGGCTAAAACAGCCAAATCAAAACCGGTTCGCGGCAGCCGCCGCGCGCCGCAGCCGGCTCCGGCGGTCAGGGCTGTCCTGACTCATGTTAAATTGCCGGCTACCCTGACGGTCAAGGAATTTGCCGAAGCCATCAAAAAAACAGCGGCCGAAGTGATCAAAAAACTCATGAAAGCCGGCATGATGGCAACGGTTAATCAGGAGATCGACTTTGATACGGCTACCCTTATGGCCGAGGAATTTGGCATAACAACGGAGAAAATGGTTGAGGTCACCGAAGAAGATATCCTGTTTGATGATTCCGAGGATGTGGCCGGCGATTTGAAACCCCGTCCTCCGGTTGTCGTCGTCATGGGCCATGTCGACCATGGCAAGACGTCCATCCTGGACCGGATCCGCTCGTCCTCCGTGGCCAGCGGCGAAGCCGGCGGCATTACTCAGCACATTGGCGCTTACACGGTTAAAGCGAAAAATCGCCAGATCACTTTCCTGGATACGCCGGGCCACGAAGCATTCACGACAATGCGCGCCCGCGGCGCTCAGGTTACGGATATCGCCATTCTGGTTGTGGCGGCCGACGACGGCGTCATGCCGCAGACCATCGAAGCGATCAACCATGCCCGGGCGGCCAATACGCAAATCGTGGTCGCCATCAATAAGATCGACAAGGAAGGCGCTAATATCGACCGGGTCAAGCAAGAATTGGCGACGCACGATCTGATTCCCGAAGAATGGGGCGGCTCGACGGTCATGGTTCCTGTATCCGCAAAAACCGGCGCCGGTATGGACGATCTGCTGGAAATGGTTTTGCTGACGGCCGATATTCTCGATTTGAAAGCCAATCCGGATAAACAAGCCAAAGGTACCGTTATCGAAGCCAAACTGGATAAAAACCGCGGGCCGGTGGCTACGGTTCTTGTGCAGCGCGGCACGCTGCGGACCGGCGACACGATGGTTACCGGATCCATTATCGGACATGTCCGCGCAATGGCCGACGATAAGGGCAACACGGTCCGCAAGGCCGGTCCGTCCATTCCTGTGGAAATCCTGGGCTTGCCCGAAGTGCCTGAAGCCGGCGAATTGTTCTATGCGGTTACCGATGAGAAAATCGCCCGCGCCCTGGCCGACAAGCGCCGGGTCCAACAGCGCGAACAGACGCTGCACAGCAGCGCGAGGATGTCTTTGGATACGCTGTATACTCAGATGGCCGCAGGCGAAGCCAAGGATTTGAACATTATCATCAAAGCCGATGTTCAGGGCAGCGTCGAAGCCGTTCGTCAGTCTCTGGAGAAACTGACCGGAACGGAAGTCCGCGTCAATATTATTCATGGCGCCGTCGGAGCGATTACCGAAACGGATGTTCGTCTGGCCGAAGTGTCCAACGCGATCGTTATCGGTTTCAACGTCCGTCCGTCCGCCAATGTATCCGATCTGGCCAAAGAAGTCGGCGTCGACATCAGAATGTATCGGATTATCTATAATGCGATAGAAGATATCGAGGCAGCCATGAAGGGCATGCTGACACCCAAGCTGAAGGAAGTCATTCTCGGCCATGCCCAGGTGCGCCAGGTCTTCAAAGTCAGCGGCGTCGGCAGCATCGGCGGCTGTTATGTAACCGACGGCAAAATCACCCGTTCCTGCGACATCCGCGTTGTACGCGACGGGATCGTCATTCATGAAGGCAGCCTTCTGTCGCTCAAGCGGTTTAAAGATGACGCCCGCGAAGTGGCGGCCGGGTATGAATGCGGCATAAGCATCGAGAAGTTTAACGACATTAAGGAAAACGACGTCATCGAGGCTTATGAAATGCAGGAAATCGAAAGGAGCTGATCCTTTTGCTGCGATCTGACCGAGTCGGCGATGAAATGAAACGCATCATCGCCGACCTTGTTCAAAATGAAATAAAAGATCCGCGTTTGCCGGCCATGGTTTCCATTCTTGAGGTGCGGGCATCCCGTGATTTATCTCATGCCAATGTGTATGTCAGCGTATTGGGCGGGGAACAGGAAAAAAAGGACTGCAGCGCTGCTTTACACAGCGCCGCGGGCTTTATCCGCCGTGAAATCGCGGCGCGGATCCGTCTGCGCATGGCGCCGGAAATCCATTTTATCTTCGATGATTCGATCGAACGGGGCATCCGGATGTCGCGGCTGATTGATGAAGCGATCGGCGGTAAACCGTCACATGAATAATCAGATATCTGCGCTGGCGGACGCGCTGCTGGCCTTCCGGGGAAAAACCGGTTCTGTTTTTTTATATCCGCATGTCAGCATCGACGGAGACGCCGTCGGATCGGCGCTGGCTTTGCTGCTGGCGCTGGAACGGCTGGAGATCAAAGCCCGTCTGCTGCTGGACGAACCGATTCCGCCAAAGCTGGACTTCCTTCCTGCTCTCAGCCGGATCGAGCCTTATGAACCTGCTTCGGATATCGATGTGGCCATTTTGGCCGGTGGTCAGCTGTTTGGGCTGGCCATCGATTGCGCGTCGGCGGAACGTATGGGTCGGCGCGGTTCTTTGTATAAACTGGCGCCGCAAATCGGCGCGCTGGATCACCATATTGCCCAGGAACCGGTTCCGCCGGGTTTTATCATCGATCCTTCGGCCGCGGCGGCCGGTGAACTGGTTTATGATTTGATCGTCTGTCTGGAAGAACGCACAGGCCGCTCCCTGTTTAGCAGCGATATTGCCACCCTCCTCATGACGGCCATCATTTCGGATACCGGCGGTTTTGTCTATTCCAATACATCGATCCGCACCTTCCAGACTGCCGCAAGTCTGATGGGGTATCCTCTGGATTTGCGTTACATAACCTATCGCCTGTTTGACCGGACCAGCCAGGAACGGCTGCGTCTGATGGGGCGCGTCTTTTCCGAGGCTCGCTTCAGCTGCCGGGACCGGGTGGTTATGGCAGCGGTGGATCAGCAAATGCTGGATGATTGCCGGGCTTCCGATTACGATCTCGACGGGATCATTGCGTATTTAAGAAATGTAGCCGGCGTGGACGCCGCCTTTCTGATTCGCAGTCAATCCGACGGCCTGCTCCGGGTCAATATACGCAGCAGCGAACGATTTGATTCGGCGGCTTTTGCCGCCCGTTATGGCGGCGGCGGCCATCCCCGGGCGGCCGGCATGCATCTGTCCGGCTTATCTCTGGCTGATGCCGCTCGAAAAATCGCGCAAGAGGCAGGTGAGTTGCTGTAAATCTTTTGCCGGCCTCGATAAACGGTATTCTCTTGATTAACAAACCCCGGGATATGACCTCTTTCGGGGTTATTTCGCGTGTCCGGAAACTGTCCGGCCAACGCCGGGTAGGCCATACCGGCACCCTGGATCCTTTTGCCGACGGCTTATTGCCGGTTTGTATCGGCCGGGCAACCCATATCGTCCGCTATATGGACGGATATGACAAAACCTATCGGGTGCGGGCTGTTTTCGGCCGGGCTACAGATACCCAGGACTTAACCGGAAATACTATTTTCAGCCATCCCCTGAGCGAGGAAGAGTGCCGCCGGCTGCGGGAATCCGATTTCGCCGTTTTACGGCAGGCGGTGCGCGGGATGGCTGGAAAAAGGGAACAGGTGCCGCCGATGTATTCGGCTGTCAAGGTGGCCGGCCGGCCGCTTTATGCCTATGCCCGCAAAGGGGAAACAATCGAGCGAAAAAGTCGGCAGATCGAGGTATATGAAGCTGATCTGGAAGCTGTCGGCCTGGAAACGGCCGATCAGACAGAAACGCTGACGGCAACACTGCTTATTCGTTGTACAAAAGGCACCTACATCCGCAGTTTGGTTGACGACCTGGGCCGCCAATTAGGCTTCGGAGCCTATGCCGACCGGCTGACCCGCCTGGCTTGCGGTCCCTTCAGGTTGGAAGACGCCCAGGATCTGGAAGAACTCTTTTCCCGGTTCCGGGCGTGTTCGGATATCGGCGTTTTTTGGGAGGAAATGGCGGCCGAAGGCCGTTTGCTGGCTCCGGGCACGGCCTTGACAGATTTTCCGACCGTTATGATTGCCGAAACGGAAGCTTTGCGACTGATAACCGGTCAGCCGCTGTACCTGCCCATGGACGCTGCCGCATTTTCGGAGTTGGCGTCCGACCGGCCCGCTGTTTTTGTCTGCCGGGACCGGATCGTAGCCGTCGGCAGCTTAGTCAAAGAACAAGCAGACGCTATTCGCGTCCACACAGAAAGGGTGTTGATTGATCTTGCGGATTTTCGACAGGCCTGACGCCGATTTGCCGGCAGCGGCGCGCGGCGTTGCTCTGGGCTTTTTCGATGGGGTGCATCGCGGTCATCTGGATTTGATCCGGACTCTGGTTTATCGCAGCAGCCAGCTGCATTTGACAGCGGCCGTTTATACCTTTCCGGCTCACCCGGGAACCGTCCTCTGGCCGGACCAGCCTCTGCCGGGTTCGCTGTGCACCTTGGATGAACGGTTGACGGCAATTGCTGCCTGCGGCGTGGCCGAGATACATCTGCAATCCTTTGACATCCGGTTTTCAGCTATGGAGCCGGAAGATTTTCTCAATCAGATCATAGCCGGCCGCCTGGGCGCCCGGTTGATTGTCGCCGGACCCGACTACCGTTTCGGACGGAACGGTATGGGCAATACGGCATTATTGCGGCGCTGGGCCGCAGAGCGGGATATTGAAGTTTTGATCGTCGGCCAGGTGGATATGGCCGGCGGCAAAATATCCAGCTCCAGAATCCGCGCGTTAATACAAGAAGGCGATCTGAAGCAAGCCGCCGGTTTGCTCGGCCGGCCTTACCGGATCGGCGGCGTTGTGGTAGCCGGCCGCGGACTTGGGCATCGCATGGGTTTTCCGACCGCCAATCTTGCGGTTCCTGACGAAAAAATCTGCCCGGCCTACGGCGTATACGCCACCCGGGCTCATGTTG
>CAYRWC010000205.1:0-5358 GCA_964427795.1 uncultured Oscillospiraceae bacterium
TTGTTTACCGCCGTTCGGAAGCCGAGATGCCCGCCCGTCTGGAAGAAGTCCATCATGCCCGCGAAGAAGGCATCGTCTTTAAGCTGCTGACCAATCCGACCCGGATTATCGGTACGGAAGACGGCTGGGTGCAGGCCGTCGAATGTGTGGAAATGGATTTGGGCGAACCGGATGCTTCCGGCCGCCGCCGTCCGGTTGCCAGAGCCGGTTCGGAATATCAGATCCCGGTCGATACGGTGGTTATAGCCATCGGCCAAAGTCCTAATCCTTTGATCAAATCGACGACGCCGGGTCTGGAAACCCAGCGCTGGGGCGGAATCATCGCCGACGACGAGACGATGGCGACCAGTCTGGCCGGCGTTTATGCCGGCGGTGACGCGGTAACCGGCGCCGCTACCGTTATATTGGCCATGGGCGCCGGGAAAAAAGCAGCCCGGGCTATCGACGAGTACTTATCCGGAAAACCAGCCGGCTCGGTCAGTCCGGCTTGTGTCTTTGGCGCGAATACCGAGGAGAACTAAAACCCGCAACGCAGCTGCCGGCTGGAAAGCCGGCGGCTGCTTTATGTTGAATATCATAAAAAACGGCATGGACGCCTGTTTACGCTTTCAATGATGATGGGCATCCCCGTCGGCTACGGCCGATGGGCAATAGAGAAACGGATGTTTCAGCCCTATGAGCAGCTTAAAGGTCAAAAATGACGATCATTTAGACCATGATCATGATTTGCGCCGAATTTACCAGCAAGATATGCTGATTCGCAATCAACCTTATATCGGGTTGATTGCTTTGGCTGTCGGCTTATTCAATTTGGTGTTGATTATACCGGATATCATGGCGATAACCTTCGAACCGGCCAAGTTGTTAATCGTATTGATGCGAATTGTCTACTCGGTAGCTTGTATCCTGATCGCGCGCCGCTGCCAGACCAGAAAAATCAAGACTTTCAAGACTTTTTCCCGCTTGATTACACTTTATGAAGGGATCGCGGTTTTTTTCTTCCTCTATATTTGCAGCCAATATGATCCGCCCGACTACCTGATACAGACGATGGGCATGATCATTATTATCATTGTCATTTTCATCGTACCGAACCGCTGGCTATATGAAAACCTGATTGTTTCTGCCGGCGTTATCGGGTATCTGCTCTATTCGCGACTCTCCATCGAGCAGTTAAGCGACAATCAATTCTGGGCCGGCGCTGTTTATCTGATCTTGACAACGGTGCTGTGCGCCTTGTTCGCGCACAATATGGATCGGCATCAGTATCGGGAATTCCAGGCGAAAAATGAGCTGATCATTATGAACACGATAGATCCTTTAACCAAAGCTTATAATCGCAATAAGCTGATCGATTTGTATGAAAAGTGGTCGGCCTATTGCCGCCGCTATCAGCTGCCGCTGTCCCTGGCTTTATTTGATATCGATAATTTTAAACAAATCAATGATGATTACGGTCACCTGGCTGCCGATGAAGTCCTGATTGAGATGGTCCGCCTGATCAATCGCAGCTTGCGCGGCTCCGATTCATTAGCGCGCTGGGGCGGTGACGAATTTATTCTGCTCTTTCCGCATACAACGGAACAAGAGGCGGCGATCGTTCTGGAACGAATCCGGAAAATGCTTGGCGAAACCCGGTTTTCCGGTTATATTCATTTAACTTGCAGTTTCGGCGTTGTCGGCATGAAACCGGATGCCAATCTGGACAGCCTGATCAAAGAAGCCGATAAACTCATGTACCAAAGTAAAAAGACCGGCGGCAATTGTATCCGGCGGGTCTCCTGATAGCAGGAATATAAAAAATACGATTATGTAGCTATGGATACATATTTTTCTTGTTTTTCCCTTTATACTTCAAATTGTATACAATATGTCTTATGGAAACAACCTCGATAGGCTTTCCATGATCGGAAAAGGGAGGAACATGATATGAAAAACCAACTATTTGATTTAACCGGAAAAGTAGCCGTGGTTACCGGCGCGTCATCTGGCCTGGGTGTCCAAATGGCTCGGGCCTTAGCCCGGCAAGGCGCGGATTTGGCAATATTGGCCCGGCGGAAGGAACGCCTCGACGCCGTCGCGGAAGAAATCAGGAGTATGGGGGTCCGCTGTCTGCCTGTCCGCTGCGATGTATCGGATTCAGAATCGGTTCGGGCAGCCGTCCGGACTGTCGTTGACGAATACGGTCATGTCGATGTTGTCGTCAATAATGCCGGATCCGGCGGCGTCGGCCCGGCTGAAACGACGACCGACGATGATTGGAGCCACACCATAGCGGTCGATCTTACCGGCGTGTTTACAGTGGCGCGTGAATTTGGCAAGATCATGATCGGACAGCGTTCGGGCCATATTATCAATATCGCCTCCATGTACGGCATGGTCGGCAATATGGCTATGGGCACCGCGGCTTATCATTCGGCCAAAGGCGGCGTTGTCAATCTGACGCGGGCTCTCGGCGCAGAATGGGCCAAGTACGGTATAACGGTCAATGCCATCTGCCCGGGCTATTTCGCTACTGAATTGACCGTCGACACCTTGAATACGGAATCATTTGCCAATTATATGAAATTGCATGTGCCTCTGGGCCGTTATGGCAACGAAGGCGAATTGGACGGCGCGGTTGTCTTTTTAGCTTCGGACGCTTCATCTTATGTGACCGGCATCCTGCTGCCGGTTGACGGCGGATATACTTGCGTCTAACCGTCCGCAGCAGAAACCGGCTTCGGTATAAATCCTGAATAAACGCCGGATCAAGCCGGCATAGGTTCTGCAAGACCGCCAGACGACAAATATTCCGGCAGATCAAAGCCGGTCGGGTGCCTTATCCGGATCAATTTCGGACAAGGCTGCCTGGCCGGTTTTTTATATGAACCGATCCCAAGCGGTCCGGTCTTGCCAAAAAGGATATTCATTTGCTATAATTATAGTGAAATGATGTTGCAAATAGTGCAACAAATACAATCAACTATCGAGGTGCATAATGAATAAGAGCCAAATTCTCCAGATGATCGAAGATTGCGGATTGGTCGCGGTTGTTCGCGCCGAATCATCCGAGCAGGCGGTGAAAATCGCCGATGCCTGCATTGAAGGCGGTGTTGCGGCAATCGAAATAACCTATACGGTTCCCGGAGCAAGCTTGATTATTGAACAACTGGCTAAAAGGTATAAACCGGAAGAGATGATTATCGGCGCCGGCACGGTCATGGACGCCATAACGGCCAGACAAGCCATCTTGAGCGGCGCCCGCTATATCGTCAGCCCATGTTTTGACGCCGAGACGGTTAAACTGTGCCAGACCTATCAGATTGCAGTGATGCCCGGCGCCATGACCATCAAGGAAATGGTCGAGGTGATGAGAAGCGGCGCTGATTTGATCAAGCTTTTTCCCGGCGAATTATTCGGACCGGCCATGATCAAAGCGGCGCACGGTCCGCTGCCGCAAGCCAGAATCATGCCGACGGGCGGAGTCAGTGTCGATAATGCCGCCGACTGGATAAAAGCCGGCGCTGTTGCTTTAGGCGCCGGCAGTTCTTTGACCGGCGGCGCTAAAACCGGCAATTACGCGGCTATTACCGAAACAGCCCGCGCGTTTATCCGGGAAATTCGCAAGGCTCGCGGTTTGAATTGACCGGAATTTCAGACAGAAAGGGCAAGACAATGCCGGATTCTTCTTTGCAGACTGTTGATCGCGCTTTAGCGGTTCTGGAACTTCTGGCCCGCCATCCGGACGGCTTGCGGCCGGCTGAGGTGGCTGCCGCCATGGATCTGAACAAGGTTACGGTTTATCGTTTGTTGTCGGCCTTGCTCAGCCGTCAATTTGTTGAGCGTCAGGATGAAAGCGGCCGCTATATGATCGGCCTGAAGGTGATTGAAATCAGCAGTTTGCGGTTGAATAACCTGGAATTGAAAACCGAGGCGCAGCCTTGGCTGCGCCAGCTGGTCAATAAAGTTGGCCAGCCGGTACACCTGGCTATTTATGATCAGGGCGAAATTGTTTATATTGAAAAAGTAGAAACCGTCCATTCGATCCGCATGTATTCGCAAATCGGGAAACGGAGTCCCGTTTACTGCACGGCATTAGGTAAAGTTCTGTTGTCGGCCATGCCGGACCAGATTGTTCTTGATTTATTGCGGCAAATTGATTTAAAGCCTTTCACACCCCGGACGTTGACGGATCCGCAGCAGATCCTGGCCGAAGTGCGGCATGCTCGCGAAACCGGTTACGCTTTGGACCGTGAAGAACACGAACCGGGCGTGTTCTGTCTAGCGGCGCCGATCCGCGATTACCGCGGCCAGATCATCGCCGCCGTCAGTACCGCCGGCAGCCGGGAGGATTTTCTGGATGATCCCCGGAATGAATTCATTATTTGGCTTAAAGATACCGCGGCGGACATATCGCGCCGCATGGGCTACTATCAAGAAAACAACCGACAAAAGGGAGGACATTATGAATAAGAAAATCGTTACTTTCGGAGAAATCATGCTGCGTTTGAAATCGCCCGGCCATGAGCGGCTGGGGCAGACCGGGCTTTTGGAAATGACTTTTGGCGGCGGCGAAGCCAATGTCGCCGTTTCGGCAGCAAATTATGGCCATCAAGCGGCGTTTGTCACCGCCCTGCCCGGAAATGAAATCGCCGAGGCCTGTATTGGCGAATTGCGCCGTTTCGGCGTCGATGTTGCGGGGATCCGCCGTACTGCCGGCCGTCTGGGTGTTTATTATGTTGAAGCCGGATCCAATCAGCGCCCTTCAAAAGTAATTTATGACCGGGATTATTCTTGTATTTCCCTGGCAAAGCCGGGCGATTTCGACTGGAAGGCCATCTTTCAGGATGCCGAGTGGTTCCATGTTACCGGCATTACTCCGGCGCTCAGCCAGAATTGCGCCGACTTGTCGCTGGAAGCCGTCCGCGTAGCCCGGAGCATGGGCGTGAAAGTATCGATCGATCTGAATTACCGGGCCAAATTATGGAAATACGGCAAGAAAGCGCACGAAATCATGCCGGAGCTGGTCCGGAATGCCGATGTTTTAATCGCCAATGAAGAAGATTGCCAAAAATCACTCGGTATTCAAGCCGACAGCGATGTCGCGTCCGGTGAACTGTCCGACACCGCCTATGCTGATTTAACGAGCCGGGTTTTGCAGCAATACCCGCAGCTGAGCATGATCGCCATAACTTTGCGGGAAAGCCACAGCGCCGATCACAATGGCTGGTCGGCCTGCCTGAATGACCGTCGGGGCTTTTATCGCAGCAGGCGATATGAAATACAGGATATCGTCGACCGCGTCGGCGGCGGCGATTCTTTCTGCGGCGGGTTGATCCATGGCCTTCTGGCATCGGATGACACCCATTGGGCGCT